>CAYTND010000027.1:0-12457 GCA_964438965.1 uncultured Pirellulales bacterium | reverse complement strand
AATCAAAGCCCCGACATCTCGCGGGGCGTAACCGAAGGTGCCGGCCTGCATAAAGAGCAGGGGGCCGGGGACCAGGGCCTGATGTTCGGATACGCCTGCAAAGAAACTTCGGTCCTTATGCCGATGCCGATTCAACTTGCACATGCCCTGACAACGCGACTGGAAAAAATGCGTCAGAATAAGAAACTGCCCTGGCTGCGGCCCGACGGCAAAAGTCAGGTAACAGTCGAATACGAAGACGGCAAACCCAGGCGCATCCATACGGTTGTCGTAGCCACTCAGCACGCACCGTCTGTTGCCTATAGACAATTGCGAAAACAAATCATCGAAAAAGTTATCCTGCCTGTTCTGCCAAAACGGCTTGTTGACAAAGACGCTATATTCCATATCAATCCGACAGGCCGATTTGTCGTAGGCGGCCCAAAAGGTGACTGCGGCCTTACCGGCAGAAAAATTATCGTCGATACCTACGGTGGAAGAGGCAGTCACGGCGGCGGATGCTTCAGTGGAAAAGACCCCACAAAAGTTGACCGAACGGCAAGCTATATGGCCCGATATATCGCCAAGAACGTAGTCGCAGCCAACCTTGCCAACGCCTGCGAACTGCAATTATCTTACGCCATTGGCGTGGCTGAACCGGTCTCTGTCCTTGTAGATACCGAAGGGACCGCAAAAATCAGCGAGCAAAAGTTAAGCCAAATCATAAGAAAGCATTTCCCCTTGACCCCGAAGGCAATGATTAGACACCTCAAACTCGCTCGTCCAATCTTTGCCGCGACCTCTTACGGGGGGCATTTCGGACGAAATTTGCCAAACTTTACCTGGGAAAAGACCGATATGGCAGCTAAACTCAGAAAAGCCGCCGGTTTGTAAGGCTGGCCATATAATTGACATAATCGGTATGGCCGCGGGTATTTTTCAGGTTTTCCAGGAAATTTTTGTAAGTTTTCTGCGCCTCGGTGCTCTAATATGATGGTTATGGCCGAAACGATTGATGATGAACATCTGGTCGAACAATTTAACCGGGGTGATGAATCTGCTTTTGACAGGCTTGTCGAGCGATATTCGTCTGATATTGCAGCATTGGCCAACCGATTGCTCGGCTGGTCCGGCGAGGTCGAAGATGTTACTCAAGACATCTTGCTCGCAGCGTTTCTCGGCCTAAAAAAATTTCGCTGCGAATGCAGCCTTAAGACCTGGCTCTTTACCATAACGGTTAATAAGTGCCGCAGTTACCGGTATAAGCGAATGCTCCACCGGCGACGGATTTCACAGGCTGCTGATAAAGCCTTTTTGGCATCGGCCGGCACAGCGGATACGGCTCCAATGGACAGTGAGACTTTCGAGCGTGTTCGCCGTGCTATACAAGCTTTGCCCTCTAAATATCGCGAGCCGGTCGTACTAAGGTATCTTCAGGAGCTTCCAACGGACCAAATCAGCCGAATCCTCGGCATATCCAAAAACGCGTTGCAGGTCCGTCTAAACCGCGCCAGAGCACGTTTAAGAGAAGACCTGGCTGAACTGACAAAGGAGAAATTATGATAGAAGACAAAATAAAAAACCTGCTTCAGGAAGCCGACCGTATGGCAGGGTTGCCCAGTCCCGTTTCTGCCAATCTCTCCGCCGCTGTCCGCCGCCGTGCTCATCGCAGGCACTTTGTAAATTTAGCTGCGCCACCCCTGGCCGCGGCCGCTGTTGTTCTGATAGCTGCCGGCATCTGGAATCTTGCAATCAGAACTACTGAAACAGCTCCGGAGAGTAAGAGAATCACCTTGCTCGAAACTCAGCTCAAACAGCTCCAGGTAAGAACCGATGCCGCATTAAACCTCATACAGGAGGTGCTTGTAGAGGAGCAAAAACAAAACTCGCTTGACGAGCTGGAAGCGCAGCTTGCAAGCATCCCCGACCCGCTCGAAGAAATCCAGAAACAGGTTGACAAGACCGCCTTTATTCTCGTTTATCATGCCGACCGTATGTACCGCGAGCTAAACCGTACAGATTCCGCCGTCGAGACGTACAACCGCGTGATCGAACTTTTCCCCAAAAATCGATGGGCACAAGTAGCCCGGCAGCGGTTATCAGATATCGAAAAACAGAAAATTTAATAAAGTAGGACCCAAAGGAGAGTTGAAATGGAAGCCGCAAAACACATCGTCATCTTGTTAGTTTTGCTCCTGTTAATATCCGCCCCGGCCCAATCAGCCAACAGGCCGGCAGCAGCGGATATTTCAAATACCCGCACCGCAAGCTGTGTAGCCAAGATAACATCCAACCCAATGATTTTGCCACTTGATGATGCAACTATAGACTACCTGTTACACAGTACCGGGATTGGCGGCAGGGTCGCCCGTGAGGTACTCAACATCTCACCTGACCAGGTTTCTGATATCTTCAAAGTCGAGACGTTGGCCGGCGCTGCCCGCAGGATACTGCCAGAGGATAGAAGACAGAGGCCAGAAGGCAGAGGCCAGAAGACAGAGGGCGGAGGACAGAAGCCAGAACTTTTGTCTTCCGACTTCGGACATCTGTCTTCTGAACAACTGAGAACTGCTGCTGAGCAAACGATTCTTTTCCGTCTGTCAGTTGAGCTTGGCGATGGCGTAGAGCCGGTAGCCGAGGAGTTTATGAACGCTCTTGTTGGCAACCTTCGGAGCACTCTTATTAAAGCTTTTGGGGACTACAAGCTTAGATTTGGAGAGCAACTCAAGCTCGCAGAGCAGGAAGCCACCAGTGCTGAAACCGACTTGCGTGAAAAACAGAAAACTCTTAGGGAAATCTCACGCTCCCGTGTGCTTGACCGCGACAAGATTCTCGCCGATATTTACCGCCTGCGTCAAAATGTTCAGACTGCCAAGATGAATCAGGCTTCCAACCAGGTCATCATCGATGCAACAACGAGGCGAATAGCTGAAACTCAGGCCAAGATAATGGAACAGCTCGAGAATGACTCAATCACGATAGAACTCCAGAAAATAGTCGAATTAATCGGCAGGCTTCTCATTGAAGCAGAGAAACAATTTAGAGCGGGTACGATTTCGTCTCCTCAGCTTGATGAAATAAAGGAGAAACTCGCCAGAGCCAGGATAGAGATTGCAATACGCCGCGAATCACTCAGCAACTCTATAGGTGGTAACCTGATAGAGTCTCTCAATAAAGAATTAGCTGACCGTTCGATAACAGCAGCTCAAGACGAGGCATCCATTCGTAGCCTTGAGCGGCAACTGGTCGAGGCGGAATCACTGCTCGCCAAAGCCGACGACTATGAGCTGCTTTCACTCAAGGCCGACGTCGCCAAACAAACCCTTCAGGAATCAATTCTATGGCGTGATAGAACGAGCCGACAAATTCGTTTACTCCAGCCACCGATGGTGTCCATCCTCGGCGGCGAATGACATCTGAGCAAAACGGTGCCCGGTGGCCCGCTACAACTCTCCGGCGGGCCCCGGGTGACCCATACATCAGCAAGAAAAATCTACTTCTGTATCACACAATACGCACGACACAATACGAAATTAGTGCTTGAAATGTCTTTTGCCGGTAAAGACCATCGCGATGTCGTGCTTATCTGCGGCGGCGATGACTTCATCGTCTTTTTTCGAGCCGCCCGGCTGCGCTATTGCAGTTACGCCTGCCATGGCGGCGTTGTCAACATTGTCCGGGAACGGGAAGAACGCATCCGAGGCCATCGCACAACCGTTCGACTCGTCGCCGGCGTGCTTAAAAGCAATCAGACCGGACTCAATGCGATTCATTTGACCGGCCCCTATGCCTAAAACCTTCTTATTTTTGACCAGCACGATTGTATTGCTCTTGGTATGCTTGGCGACAAGCCAGGCGACCTTCAAATCCTCAAGCTGACTGTTAGTCGGCCTGGCCTTTGTCGGATACGTCAGTGCATCCTGCTCCCAGCCAACCAAATCCCGTTTCTGTAAGAGGAGTCCGCCGATTACGCAGCGAACGTCAAACTCACCGCAGTCAATCTTAGCTTTGTCAATCGGCCCGGTTTCCATCAGCCGGACTCTGCCGCCCCAGGCCTTGAGCGTTCTGATTATCTCGACCGCATCCTTATCAAACTCCGGCGCGATAATTACCTCTGCAAAGAACCCTCCGGCCCCTAATGCCTTGCCGAATCGGCTGTAAGATTCCATAATAGTTTGTGCCAATTCAACGTCCACTTTCCTGTTCAGGGCGATAATACTTCCGAAGGCACTGACCACATCGCCTTCGTATGCCTTGCGATATGCCACGCAGATATCCTCGTCGATGGCACACCCGCACGGATTAAGATGCTTAACGACAACCGCAGCAGGCTCGGCAAATTCCTTGACCAATTCAAAAGCTGCATTAGTATCCAGCAGGTTATTGAAGCTGATGCCTATGCCGCCCTCCAACAATGTGCCGCCGCTGATTGAAGTTTCACCGCTCGACTGCAGCTTATAGAATGCCGCGGTTTGATGAGGATTTTCGCCGTAGCGCAGAGGTGCCGCTTTGCTCAGCGCAATTGAAACGTTCTCTGGATACTCCACATTTGCCCTGGCGTTAAGATACTTTGCTATCGCAGCATCATACGAAGCTGTCAGACTAAATGCAATTCGTGCACAATTGCTTCGCATCTCCTCGCCGACAGCGCCGTTGTTTTTCTCCATCTCTTCGATGACCTTATCGTACTGGTCGGATTGTGTTACGACCGTTACGAACTTATGATTCTTGGCGGCCGAGCGAAGCATGCTGGGCCCACCAATATCGATATTTTCAATTGCTTCGGCCAATGTGCAGTCCGGCTTAGCAATTGTCTGTTCAAACGGATACAGATTTACACAAACCAAATCAATCGGCTCGATATTATGTTTTTTCATTGCCGCTTTATGTTCGTTCTTATTGCGAAGTCCCAGCAGTGCGCCGTGTATCTTCGGATGAAGCGTTTTCACCCTGCCGTCCATCATTTCGGGAAAGCCCGTAACCGACTCGATACCAACAACGTCCAGACCTGCTTTGCTGAGTTTTTTAGCTGTTCCGCCGGTGCTGATTATCTTAACTCCCAGCTTGCTGAGCTTCTTAGCAAAATCGACCACGCCGCTCTTGTCAGAAACACTTATCAATGCCGTCTTGATTTTCACATCCATTTAGAACTCCTTTTCATTGGTAACGGGTAACGGGTAAATGGTTAAATCCGAAATTCGAATATCGAAATCCGAAACAAATTCAAAAGTCTAATGCTCAAATTTTCGAAACCCACTGTTTTGGTTATTTGAATTTCGGTCATTTGATATTGTTTCGGATTTCGGATTTCGTGCTTCGTGCTTTTCATTATCAATAACCAATAACCAATTACCAAGCTATTCGACCGGTTGTAAGCAGGCAATCCGGCCACGTTCATCGGCGATATAGATTTTTGAATCCGTTATATTGGCTGCGTATCTTGAAACCTGTGCAAAATTAACCGAATACAGTTTCTTTGCACTGAGGTTGTCCATTACTACCAGCGTTCTGTTCTTTGTAATTACGTAGGCCTTGTCGTTGTCCTCGGCTAACAAATCAACACCTCCCTGCACCGACCACAACGGCATGCCGCCTCCTTTGTCTATCGCCGTTACGCCTTTCCCGGGGACATACTGATAGACGACTCCTCGAGTAACACGAGGCGCCTTATCAAGTACCCCAGCCGTCTGATACTTCCAGGCAAGCTGCTTTCTCAAAGGTAAGCCAACTATATCAACTCTGTAAACGTTCGTGTCCTTACTGGCGAAAAGCAGCGATATTCCATCTTTGATGATGGGCCCGGCAATACCACCTGCTGCATCAAATTGCCACAGCCGCGTGGGCTTGTTCGGCATAATGCTTATCACATTGCCCGCCGCGGTGGCAAAGATGACAGAACTCTCATCAGCGATAATAGAAGTAATCATCGACTCGTTATCAGCGGCAACTTCGAAAATCTGGACCATATCTTCGGCGCGCAATGTATGCAAACGTTTGTCAACTCCGCTCAGGTAAAAATACGAGCTGTTGCGGGCGGCAGGACAGGCTATACTAAAACCCACATCTGCGGCCTTTCGCTGAGCTCCCGAGTCCAGGTCAATCGTAATCACTTTAGTGCCGGTTATCGATATAAGCTCATCGTCATAAAGCTTTAACCCCGCAACCGGCAAGCCGTCCGGTGCAACAACCCTGCCGAATATCATTTTTCCATTTTCCCTGTTCAGGGAAACCGTATAATTCCGGTCCGAAATTGCATAGACACGGTTACCGAGGATAAGCAATTGCTCTAAACTTTCGGTCTTGTGAATCGGCAGCTTGTTTTCCCACAATATTTTTAAATTGGCGTGTTCGAGCAGCTTCGGTGAAACAAGCCGCTGCGAACCACCTTGGGCTGCAAAGCTGTTCTCCGCAAGGAGTCCATAGGACTGTACAATAGCAAAGAGTAAAAGACACACGACCCAAGACCTTGGTCTGGAGTCTGGAGTCTGGAATCTGGAGTCTGTTTTGCTTTTCAACACGCCTGTCAGAAGCGTGCGTATCCGCATTCTTTCCATTTTCATAAACCCTCACAAGTAGTTCGCAGTTCATTGTTCATTGTTCGTAGTCTTTGAACTACGAACTCATAACTATGAACTAATTTATTACGGTAGTTCGACATAGTCAGCCAAATCGATATTATGTTCCTTTTCGAATTTCTGCATCTGGCCGATTCGCTCGACATCGTCTTTTATTCGATTTACCAGCTTGAATATATACGGCTTACCCGCCAAGCGGTTTTTTAGGTCATCGAGCATCGGCTCCCATGTCCCATCGTACAATTGTGCTTTGAGAATGACCAGCATACGGTGTTCATCGCTTAGGCCGACGACAAAATCGCTCACGACCTTGCTGACACTCCTTTTACCGCCTTTATCGCTATTTTCGCCCGGCTCATGCATCCCGCACCTATTGCTCGAAGTTGACGAATCACTACCTCAACAGAGCTATTGCTAACTGCCTTGCTTCAATAGGTGCTGGATACTAACCGACATTACCAAAAATTGCAACAAATTTTCACAAATACTTAGCCCTGAGTCTCATTGTTGGATTGTCATCCTGAGCACCAGCAAAGGATATCAGATATGCAATGTGAATTGAAGGCCGAACTCTCCTCCGAAAACAGGTCTCAAAAGGTCAGGTATTGTTTCGCTTTTTCCAGCCTGACGCCTACCTTGCCGACGTTTTCGATATGCCTTATTCTTCCGGCTTTCCGCTGCTCTAAAATACGCTTGACTGTTACCGGCCCAAGCCCGGGCACTCGCAAAAGCGAAAACCTCGATGCCTGATTTATATTCACAGGAAACACCTCAGGATGTCTCAGCGCCCATGTCTCTTTCGGGTCGATAGTTAAAGACAAATTCTCGTTCTTTTCAAAAACAATGTCTGATTCTTTGAAGCCGTACTTGCGAAGCAGAAAATCCACCTGGTACAGCCGATGTTCCCGCATAAGAATATCCGTCGGTCTTTCCCGGCTGGCCTGTTCACCGGCTATAGACTCGTCACCCAGTCCTTTTTGATAAGCGCTGAAATATACTCTGTGCATTTTCAGCCGCTCATACAGGCCGTACATATACTTGACGATTTCCGCATCCGGTTCCCCGGCGGCCCCCACGATGAACTGCGTTGTCTGCTTGACCCTTTGGTATCTCGAACCGCGTCCAGTCAGTCTGCTGATGAGCTTGATTGGCTCAATAATGTCCTGAATATATCTTTTCTTCTTCGATACTTTCGCCAGTCTCTTTTCGCCCGGCGTCTCAATATTCAGTGAGACTGCGCTGGACAATGAAACCGCCTCTTCTATAGCTGCATCGCTCGCCCCCGGAATAATCTTTAAATGAATGTACCCTCTAAAGCCGTGCTTTTTTCGCAGTAATCTTGCGACGCCGTTGAGTCGGTCCATTGTCGCATCAGCCGAGTCTAAGACACCCGAACTTAGAAACAGCCCAAAAACTTTTCGCTGATTATAATAATCCAGAAATACTTTCGCCGTCTCGGCCGGACTAAGACTGCACCGGCGAACGTCCATTTGCTCTCGGAGCGGACAGTACTTGCAGTCATTCGTGCACACATTTGAAATCAGCGTCTTAAACAGGACACTTTTCCCTCCATTTGGAAGTGTTACCGGATATATCCATTTGCCGTCACTGCTTCGCTGTCTATGTTCATCTTTACTCGTACCGCACGCACACGCCAAATCATACTGCGCATCGGCGCTGAGTATCTCTAACTTCTCCCGCGTATTAGGCTTGCAGATAATCCCAATCATAAAACCACCGTCCTTGTGGCCTACAACAATTCAGAAGCCGATTTACCTTCCACTTCCACAACCTGCAATTCATCTGAGTGAATCCAGCCTATTTGCCCCTGGCTATTGCAGACAGCAACCATTGTTACCTGGCCGGCTTCCTCTGTTGGTGCCAAATTTCCGAAGAACAGAGATGGTCTTGTGGCCTTGAAAGCCCCAAAACCTGTTCCTAACAAAATGTATTTTTCCCCTGATTCAATGTGCTTAACTATAACCGCCATAAAGTTGCTCCTTTTGAGATTCTGAGCATCCGATCTCTTTTGCTCGTCACACCGCGAACAAGTCAGTAGAACTATAATTGTCAAACACTAAGTGGTCAATAACACATATTGTTATATGGAAAACTTAATGGCTGATGGTCGTAGTCATAATGGCCGGCATGATGCAGCACACCATAACAGCCGCCTGCATAGCTTGGATGGCCTCTTTCGCAGCCTTTCCAGTTATCTCACCGTTGATGATTTCTTCAATTCGAGCTTTACGGCCTTTCAGTTTCTTTTTATCGAAAACTACTTTCAGAAGACCGGTACTGTTGGCCAGTGACACGAGAACAACAGTTCGTGGGTCAATGTCCCTGCTGTCAGTGAAGATGGCCTGTCTCAGCCGTTCAATCAATTTCCTTTCCGGCTCCGGGTTGACTTCGGGATATATCTTTCGCGCAAAAAGCAGCAAAATTTTGTCTTCCGAGGCCCTAAGAATACCGCGTTCGCACAGTTGCTTAGCTACGCGATGTTTAAGGTTCTTTATCCCGGAGAACCGTGATACCAAGGTCTGAAGCGATGCACGTCTCTTCGCATTGCTGATTTTTTCAAGGCATTGGTCAATTAAAGGCTCGCCGAGAGGTTGTGAGCTAATAAGGTCGACGAGCTTTTTCTTTTTGGATTCCTCTACGGCAATACGCTTGTTTAGCAACAGCTCAGATAGTATCGCTGCCCCGATTGCATACTTGTACATAGTTCCCGATGCAATAGTACCTTCTTCATCACGCAAAGCCAAAAGCATTATCTCTTCGTGCAGGAATAGATTAGTCTGTATTGTCATTCAAATGCTCTCCTGAAAAGAGTTAGCTTGTCTCTTTTCCCGGCCCACAAAATTATTCTGTTTGGCTCTTAACTTCCGTCTGGTCTTTGATTACTGAGGCGGCAGCCTTAATCATCCCGGCAATGTCGGCAAGGTTCGAAGGGATTATAATCGAGTTGTTGGTCTTTGCAAGTTTGCCGAATTCGTTCAGGTATTGTTCGGCTATGCGCAGGTTTACTGCGTTAACACCGCCTTTTTCATTTATCGCAGAGGCAATTTCCCTGATGCCGGTAGCCGTTGCTTCGGCGACTTTTAGAATCTCGATAGCGCGACCTTCGGCCTCATTTATCCGTTTTTGTTTTTCGCCCTCGGACTGGGCAATCATCCGTTGTTTTTCGCCCTCGGCCCTGTTTATTTTTGCCTGCCTGTCGCCTTCGGATTCAGCAATGGTCGCACGTTTTTCCCGCGTAGCCCTCATTTGTTTTTCCATCGCATCTTTGATGCTCTGGGGCGGCAGGATATTCTTTACCTCATATCGCGTTACCTTAACTCCCCACGGGTCTGAGGCCTTATCCACGGCATCAACAATTGCGCTATTTACTGTCTCTCTTTCCTCGAAAGTTTTATCCAGCTCGAGTTTACCCATTACGCTCCTCATAGTTGTCTGGGCTAATTGCGCGGATGCAAACTGGTAATTATTTATTCCGTAGGAGGCCTTCTTTGGGTCCACAACCTGCATGTACAGGATGCCGTCAACTTCGACTGCGATATTGTCCCTTGTGATACACTGTTGCGGGGGAACATCAATTGCCTGCTCTTTTAGGGTGTGTTTGTATGCAACCCTGTCGAGAAACGGTATAAGTATATGAAAGCCCGCTTCGAGCGTAGTCGAGTACTTGCCCAGCCGTTCGATGATATATGCCATTTTCTGAGGCACAATCCTTATCGTCTTGAAAAATACGAGTAATGCAAATAACAGTACACCAACAAGAATAATTGTATATGCGTTTACTATTGCTGCTAACATAGCTATCTCCTTTCTTCTAAAATGGTTTTACTTTAAGTGTTATATTTTCTTTACTGACAATCTCAACCACAGTTTCCACTGCGATTTCCTCATCTGCTTCGGCCAACCAGTTTGTGCCGTGAAATTCCACCTTTCCTCCGACCTTCGGCGTGATTGTCTCTTTAACAACTGCTCGCTGCCCTACAAATTCTTCAAGGTTCTCTTTCAAATTCTGTTTGGAAACAGCGTGCCCTAAGAATATTCCTTTAAGCCATTTCCGCAGGCACAACAGTGACAACACCGAAGAGACTATGAATATTATCAATTGAGTATTTATCCCGATGTCTGTAATCAGGCAGACAAGCGCTACTATCCAGGCCCCGACGCCAAAGAAAGCGATGATTAGCCCGGGCAGCACAAACTCCATAATGAGAAGTGCAAGCCCTATCAGAAACCATATTATTTCAGGCCTTAGAAAATCTTTAATCGTATCCATTTGGTCTCCTTTCAGAAAAACCAGGAAAAACTATAATTGCCAACCCGAAATCTCACTTCACTACCACAGCCGTACCGTATGCTAAAATTTCCGATGCGTTTTGCATTATCATTGATGTAGAAAAACTCACTTTTACCACCGCATTAGCTCCGAGTTTCTGAGCGTCCTCCATCATCCTGTCGAGGGCCTGTTCTCTGGACTCTGCCATCATCTTGGTGTAATCGCTTATCTCTCCGCCGACTATGTTCCGCAGTCCGGCCATAATGTCCCTGCCGATATGCCGGGCTCGAATCGTATTGCCTTTGGCGAGTCCCAGATGCTTAACAATCTTTTTGCCCTCAATCGTATCTGTCGTGGATAAAATCATTGTCTTACCTCCTTACATCTTTGTAACGGTCTTTTTGCCGGAAATGAAGTCTCTCACGCAGCACCGAGACAAACAAAATCGCCAGTCCTGCTATAAGTGCCAGCAGACCGACCTTCAAAAGCATACCAACTGTGGCATCTTTGATTATATCTTCTATCAGCTTGAATCCGCCGTAGATTGTCAGCAGGATAGCAGCCACTGAAAACACAATCCAGCCAACGTTGCGTTCGATTCGGTTATAGACGCCGTTCCAGTAGTCCTGCCATATCCTGTCCTCAGGCTCGACTAACGTTACCTCATCGGTAATGGCTTTAAGTTTTCTGAACTCCTTCAGTTCATCCGTACATTCAGGGCATCCGGACAAATGTTCTTCGAACCGACTTTTCTGCTCATCGGTCAATTCATTGTCCAGGTAGCCCATCATCAGGTCTTTATAATTATGGCATGTCATTTATGCAACCTCCTTTTCCTGTGCCCAATAATTCTTCCAGCCTCTTACGGGCGTAGTACAGCCTGCTCGTAATAGTGCCTTTATTACAATAAAGGGCCTCAGCGATTTGTTCGTATGACATATTCTGGAAGTGTCGCAATATAATCACTTCGCGATGCTTATCGTCCAGCCTGCCGATTGCCCGCCAGACTTTGTCTTTTAGCTCGTTTCTTTCGGCCACAACCTCCGGCGAAAAGCAATCCGTCGTGGCTGCCGGCTCCGGGCAATTCTCGGCATCAAGAGAGCTTGTCTGCCTGTACCTTCTTTTTCTTAGATGGCTGATACACAGATTTTTCAATATTTGATAGAACCAGGGAAAGAACTTTCGGTCTGGCTTGAGGTGTTTTATATTCCGGTATGCTCGAATAAAGGCCTCCTGCGACAGGTCCATCGCATCTTCGCGATTGCCCACAAGCCCCAGAGCGATAAAATATGCGTTTTTCATATACCTGTTCACAAAAACTTCAAACGCCTCTGGTGAGCCCCGCCGACATCGCCGCATTGCTGTTATTTCTTCCTGGCACACGCTCGTCACTCTCTCTGGCTCCAATACAGGCTCTCTCAACTCAGCTCAAAAACTCCATTTCCATAGTAATATACACCACAGCCACTCGTTTTCTTCAATTTATTTTATATTTTCCCGCCAGATTTATTTGGATACTTATTTTCCCGTTTAGAGCATTTTAAGATATGATGTACCGGTTTAGACCGTTATGAGGATGTCGCTTACAAAGAAGATTATACAGCCATATTGA
>CAYTND010000026.1:0-12486 GCA_964438965.1 uncultured Pirellulales bacterium | reverse complement strand
TAATTGAAAACTTAAAGTGACCGGTTTTTTACTGTCATGCTGAGCAACAAAATCGTTTAGCCCTGAGCGAAGTCGAAGGGGAAGCATCTGGCTTCCAAATGAAGATAAGGTATACTTGTGCACGAAGAGATTCTTCACTTCGTTCAGAATGACAATCTTTGTGTATTTTCTACAAAGCAAATTGGAAAACGAAAATGGGTAGCGATTTGCATCACAAGCTAATAGTCGGCTTGGAAATCCACGTACAGCTTTGCACCAAGAGCAAAATGTTTTGCGCTTGTGCGGTGGAGTTTGGACAAAAGCCCAACAGCAGGGTCTGTCCGGTGTGTCTTGGTATGCCCGGCGTTCTGCCGGTGATGAATAAGCAGGCCTTTGAGTACGCGGTTCTTGTGGGACTGGCGCTTAACTGCGAGATAGCAAAATTCACAAAGTGGGACAGAAAGAGCTATTACTATCCTGACTTGCCGAAGAACTATCAGATAAGCCAGTATGATTTGCCGCTCAGTACGAACGGCTTTATTGAAATACCGCTCGAGTCCGGCCGGACTAAAAGTATCAGGATAATAAGAACACATTTGGAAGAAGATGCAGGCAAGAATCTGCATACGGCAGGAAATTTCTCGCAGGTCGATTTGAACAGGACCGGCACGCCGTTGCTGGAGATTGTTACCGAGCCGGATATGAACAGCGCCGCCGAGGTAAGGACATTGGCGGTGGAATTGCAGCGAATGGTAAGGTTCTTAGGCGTCTCAGAGGGTGATATGCAAAAAGGCCACATGCGTTTTGAGCCGAACATCAATTTGATTATCACAAAAAACGGCACAGAATACAAAACGCCCATCGTCGAAATCAAAAACCTTAACAGCTTCCGGGCGCTTGAAAGGAGTGTTGACTACGAGGAGCAAAGGCAGCTTGACGAGTTTTTAGAGACCGGCCGTGTGATGGAGATGGGTAATAAAACTACGCACGGCTGGGACGATGAAAGAGAGGTAACCGTCCTGCAAAGAGAAAAAGAAGAGGCACACGATTACAGATATTTTCCCGAGCCGGACCTTGTGCCGGTGGAATTGACAGAAGAATGGCTCCAGGAGATTCGAGGGCGTCTATGTGAGCTGCCGATTAAAAGACAATTGCGTTACGTTGAGCAATACAAATTGAGTAATTATGACGCAGGCGTCCTGACGGCTGAACGCTCAACGGCTGACTTCTTCGACGAAGCGGTCAAGGCCGGCGCCGAGCCGAAGCGGGTTTGTAATCTGCTCACACAGGTCGGGCTTAAATTAGCTAATGAGGCCGGATGCACTCTTGCTGAGTTAGGTCCGAAAGCTGGCGATGTATCCGAATTAGCGAAAATGATTGAGGCCGGCGCCATCAGCGCAACCGCGGGAAATAAGATAATGCAGGAGATGGTTAAGACCGGCAAAAAGGCACAGGCCCTGGCGGAAGAGCTTAACCTGATTCAGAAAAGCGATGCAGGCGAATTAGAGGCGATAGTTGACCAGGTGCTTGCAGACAATCCAAAAGCCCTTGAGGATGTAACCAGCGGCGGCAAAAAAAGCAAAAAGGCCAGGGGATTTCTTTTGGGCCGGGTCATGCAAAAAACAAAAGGCCAGGCAAATCCGAAAGTAGTTTCCGAAATTCTCGCTAACAAATTCGGATATGACAGAGTGATAGATAAAAAGGACAAGGTATGAAAGTAGAAAAAAGCAGCAATATCAGCAAATGTGCAGTAGAGGTTGACGGTGCAAAAGATGTGGAGATAAGACGGCTTATTTCCAAAGAGGACGGGGCGGAAAATTTCGCAATGCGGATGTTTGAATTACAGCCTGGCGGACATACACCTTTGCATACTCACACCCATGAACATGAGGTCTTTGTAATCGAAGGCCGGGGTGTTTTTGTCTGCGAAGGACAGGAGAACGAGTTTAGCGCCGAATACGTAATTTTTGTACCGGCTAACAAGGAACACCAGTTCAGGAATACCGGCAATTCCGTTTTGAGAATGCTTTGCCTTGTCCCGGCAGCGGCAGTATAAGACATAGCTTGCTAATCTTGATGTGTTAACGCTCTTAGTACTGGTAAAGAAATTAGAGGTTCAGGGCTTCAAGATTTTGCTTTCCGTTCCTGCGAATAGTCTTTTTATATTTTCGCTGTGTCGGATAATAACCATCAGTGGTATTGCCGTTGCCGCGATGAGCAAAGGCCACAGATTAACAAAATCCCAGCCCGGCCTCAGGATTATCGCCAGCAGCAGGACGAGTGGAAAAGTAACAGAAGCCCCAATCGATGCTAAGGACACATACCGCCATATCAAAACGACCACCACCCATATCACAACGGAAAACGAGACGCAGATTGTATAATAAGGCCAAAGACCCAGTGCCACGCCAAAACTGGTTGCAACGCCTTTACCGCCTTTGAATTTCACATATATTGGGAAGATATGGCCTAAGATAGCCGCACAGCCTACCGCCAGCCATAACCACAGCAGAATAATTCTTTCAGTTTGTGAATGAGTGGATAAAGGTGTTTTAAGAGGTAGTGTTGCAAGCATTGGGACCATACCTTTAAGCACATCGAGCACAAAGCAAAGATAGGCCCATTTCCTGCCGAGCGCCCGGGATACGTTGGTTGCCCCGATATTGCCTGAGCCTATCGAGCGCAGGTCCTTGCCGTGGGCTTTGGCAATGAGCAGCCCAAACGGTATTGAGCCGAGCAGATACGCTCCTATGATAGCGGGTGCAAAAATTATGTACATTATTTTCGGCCTTTCCTTTGCAATATGGATTCATAAACAGTTACCAATTGTTTGGCGGCTCGACCGATGGAGATTTTTTCTTCTATATTGTCTTCGGCAATCGCTTGTGATGCTTTTTCGATATTGTTTGTATCTGTAAAATAGACAATAGCTTCGGCCAATGCTGATATATCTTCGGGCGCATCGATTACTTTACCGTGTCGGTTGTCAACGAATAAATCGGTTGCCCCGTTGTATCTCGTGGTTATCACCGGCTTGCCCGCGGCCAATGCTTCGAGGATATATCTGCTCGATGGGTCATAGAAAGTAGGCAGGATAGCGACATCGGTTACTGACAGAGCGTTTTGAATGTGCCTGATGTAATCCAGGAAAATGACCTTTTTATGAAGGTTAAGCTTTTTTGCAATGTGGCGGTATTTGTGTGTTCTGCCGTTACCGGCAACGATTAAATAACATTTGCGTTCCGTATTGCAGCGCGCCGCTGCCGCCATTGCTTTTATTAAAACTGCTAATCCCTTTAATCTGAAATTATTTGCTGCGAATAAGAAAAGGACCGGGTTGTCTGCTTCTTTGAGACCAGGTTCAGCTAATATTTGCGTGCGGAGTCTGTCGGCTGGGTCTATGTTGATTTGTTTGTCTGTTTTGACACCGTTGGGTATGACCACTATCCGCCGGGCATTGGTACCATAGTGTTGTTTGAACTGCTCGGCAACATACTGCGAAAGTGCGGCGATTACAGGCCCAGTCTGTTTTTGAGAGAGCTTGCGCTCGGCCCGCAGAAGTATGGACCGGCGAAAATTAGTAAAAGCGGTGAGTCTCTTATAACGTTCGAGCAGCTTGTTTTGATAACTGGCGGCGTTACGCAAAATAGACTCGGCATACGTCCCGCCGCGCGGCTGATAGACATCGGCAAACTCGAAGGGTAAAACGCTGTGAATCAGACAATATTGATTTTCTGATAAATGTTTCCTTAATGCCTTTGCAAACGTAAAGTAACAAACGCGCCTGCCTGGTCTGTCCCCGCATAGGATGTGAATATTTTTAGTCTCTGTCTGTCCCTTTGCGGCAAGTATGTGCGTTTCAAGACCGAGTGCAGACAGCGCAGTTGTCAGCTCAAAAACCGAGCGTTCCGCCCCCCCAAGCTCCGTATTTGCCCGTTCAATAATAATTGCGACTTTTTTGCTCATTTTATCCTGTAAGTATAAGCCTCCTGCTGTATTGCTTCAATACGAAAACGCCTTTTTGCTTAGTATTCTGTTTAGCCCCGACACCTGTGGTCGGGGTTTCTGTGATAAAAAGCCCTGTTGAATAACAGGATTTTCGATCCAAGAACAGTTATTTAAGCCTTTGCTGCGAAAGGTCAAAAAAATGTCATTCCGAACGAAGTGAGGAATCTATTAAAACAATTATTCCTTCTCGAGCTTGCAGAGATTTGGGATGTTATACGGAAACCATATAAACAACAGTTGGCACTAAAAAAGGAGGTTCCACCAAAGGCGGATTGCCGGCTTTGTTAGTTCCGTCCAATGTAAGTAAGAGCAAGTAAAAAGCACCGAGCTGGCTATTTCTTTTCTTTGGCCTGCTTTTGAAGTTCTTTTAGCTGGTCGGTTCCTTTTTGCCAGTATTCGAGTTGTTGCTCAAACGATTTTCCTTCAAGCTGCTTGTGAACCAATTCTGCGCCGCGTCGTTTCATTTGAACGCAGTCGAATGTTCTAATCTTCATACTCAATCACCTCCAGGGGTGAATAAATGGCGATTTCACTGTAGCCGTTCAGCGTGTTGACCGCATTATACATAGGAATCTTCTGAAAGTTAACAATATGTCTGAAATTCCAGCTTACAATCAGTGAAGCCCGTGAGACAGTTGCTAATGCCACGTGCAAGGCGTCTGTAGAATGCTTTTCAGAAAGAATTCCCGTATCCGTGTAAGCCTGTTGCAGTTTCAGGGCTTCGGCTGTGATATCAGCGATATCCACAATTGGCAAAATGTCGAAAAATAGCTCTCGGACGCTTTTGGGACCAGCCTGAATTTCTTGCCTGACAAGTTCGGAAGTCACTAAAAGAAATCTCGATTTTTTGATGGCGTCAAAAAAGGTTTTGCTGGGCCCTTCAAATTCCTCATCGAACACACCACCAAAAACTGATGTATCGGCATATATTCTTATGATTGTGTTGGGTGTTCCAACCATATTGTTATTATAACCTTCCGACGGTGCCTGCACAAATAAAAAGCTGTAACGAAGCAACCGTATAATCCAATCAGCTTGCAAAAGGAGCAATCCTGCCGTGCTTTATATCGTGCCGTGCCATTCGCTTTGCTTTGTTTATTACTTTACGAATAAATATTTTGTCCTTTTTTGTCAGCTTGCTTTGGCCGGTATAGGCCATGTAAAACCGCATCCGGTCGGTTTCTGAGAAATGTTTGCCCGGGGCTGAATAATAAACTTGTGCAATATCTTTTATCTTAAATCGCCGGCGCAGGACAATTGGTCCAAAGACGCGCGCCAGGTCTATCAGATAAAATTCGCCGGTATCACTGTAGAATATGTGTGAAAAGTAGAGGTCTCGATGGCGATAAGTTGTTTCGTGAAATTTTTTTATAAAGGCTGCTAATTGAACGATAAAATTTCTTCGCAGTTTCAGATTTTCAACTGTTGCTGGCTTGTCGAAACAGTCAGGCAATTTTCGTTCTAAGGATTCGGCATCCGGGATTTTTCCCGTGATTATAAAGCTTCTTTCCTCAAAAATGCTGCTCCATTGTTCGCCGTAAGAGACAACTTTTGGGGTGTTTATCCCTGCTGCTGTAAGTTTTTTTGCCGCCTCAAACTCGCGAAGAGCATTGCTTCTTCGATTGTGATGCGATAGCCAGTTTCTAACCTGGACAAAGACCGGCGGATGGTCATAGCGCTTCATAAAAACTGTTGTTGATGATGGTAACTGAGGTGAATTTATTTCAAATTGTAAGCGAGTGCGGAACCGGGCAAGATTGCTTTTGGTCAGATTCTCGGCTGCATCAAAAGAAAAAACCTCCTCGATGGAAGTTAAGCCTGATTTGCTGAACGCCGTTTTATATTCCCTGTCTATGAAAAATGATTTTGAAGTTTCTATAAATTCTTGTTGGCTAAGAACTATTGCCCGTTTGCGATTATTTTCGAGCAGTTCTTTTGCAGCCTCGCAAACCATCTCCACGGTGATTGCTTCCATACATATATGTTCGCTCTTTTTACATTTTGGTTTGCTGCACGGAGCACAAGGGACATTACCGATTATTTGAATCTCATTTTCGTAATTGGTATTTGTCCAGGCCGGGTCGTTCGGCCCGAAAAGGGTGATGACTTTACGACCCAGGGCTATGGCTATATGCCGCGGCCCCGTATCGTTGCTAATTACCAGTTCTGCAATGGAAAAAAGTGCTTTTAATTCGCCGAGGCTTATGGGCATTTCAGCTAAGTTGATAAGTTTGTTCTTGCTTGAATTACAGATTTCTTTGGCAATTTGTTTCTCAAGCGTCTCAGGCCCAACGGATATAACAACCGTTGCGTTATAGTTGGTAATCAGCCAATCGGCCGTTTGCCCGAACCTGACACTGCCCCAGCACTTGCTCGGCCCAAAAGCGCCACCAGGTACAATAACGACAAGCAGGCCATCCGGATTTAACACTTGCGGCAATTTGCCACAGAGCTGCTGTTCTTCTTGTGGTTCGATAAGCAGTTCAAGGTGTCTGCCGGTCGTCTCGCAGCCTAACCACGATGCAATTGCAAGGTAGTAGTCAATCATGGAAATGGGCTTGAATTTGCCGCTCGGTAGTTTCGGCGGATAAAGCTTGTCGGTCAGCAAAAAACCACGCCCTTCACGGGCATAGCCGATACGCGATGGTATCCCTGCTAAATAAACCGCTAATGCCGAGGCAAATGAATTCTTGAAAAGGATTGCGTATTTGAATTTATGTTCTTTGAGTTTTTTTGCGATCGCAAACGGATTTTCGTTCCTTTGCTCCAGCCATTTGTCGTTAAAGCTGTATGGTGACAAGACACAGCGAACCACAGGGGTAGCGAAAAACGAAATTTTGCAGCTTTTGAAATGCTTCCGAATGGCCCGCAAGGCCGGCGTGCAAAGAACAGCATCACCCATAGGGGAAGGAAGCCAGACCAAAATCTCGCCTCCGGTGGTATTTGAGTCGGGGTGAGGAATCTGTGATTCGGGGTTTGCTTTGCACATCGCTATTTTCGCCCGTGCATTATGTAGAAAGTTAATGACATAACCTGTAAGACCATAGCAAAGCCAAGTGCAATGAAGACCGAATTGTCCTGCCTGTTTGGACTCATCAGGAACCATATACTTATCAACAAACAAAACAGAACAAGAATTTGTATAATGCCGGCCATCAGTCTCATTATAGAAAACTCACCGAACATATCGCTCCGCTGCATACTTTTTAGTTGTTTGAGAACGCTGTTTAGCCCGGCACTAATTTTTTCAACTTCAAAAGAATTGGTGAAATTAGTGCTGGGTTCGGTTCTGTCGCCGGAAATTTCCTCTTCTCTGGGATGCGTTTGCGGTTCTTCCGGCTCTGGTTGAAGTTGTTGTTCCTCGGTATGCAAAACCGGTTCAGCGACCTCCGGAGTCTGTTCGGAGGTTTCCGAAGCCGGTTCAACGGCCTCGGAAATTTGTTCGGCAGCTTGCGAAATCGGTTCAACGGTCTCGGGAATTTGTTCAGTAACTTCCGAAGCCGGTTCAGTTCTTTCCGTGGTGGCCGAGTGAGTTTGTACTTCCACCTCAGCGGACGAACGGTGATGCTTTTTTATGATATTGACCGTCTCCTTAATATTTACGGCCTTGTAGTCCGGCCTGAGCTGGCCCGGTTCGAGTTGTTGTTGACGTGAAGGCAGGTCTATCAAAATAGTTTTGCAGCCGGCCCGTGAGCCGGCCTTCATGTCGCTGATGCTATTCCCAACGCACCAGGATTGGCCAAGGTCGATATCCATCTCCTCGGCTGCCCTCAGCAGCATTCCCGGATTCGGCTTTCTGAAGTCACTTTCTTTACGGTATTTTGCAACAACTCCATCCGGATGATAGGGACAGTAATAAATCCGGTCTAAAAATGTTTTTTTTTCAGCTAACAATTGCTCCAAGCGTTTATGAATTTCGCCAAGGACTTTCTCAGTAACGATACCACGTGCCACAGCCGATTGGTTGGTAACGACAATCAGCTTATACCCGAGCGCTTTAAGCTCGACAAGTGCATCAGCGACGCCATCCAGCAGCTTTACCTGTTCGGGACTGCTGATATAGCCGAGGTCTTCAATCAGCGTGTCATCACGGTCTAAAAATATAGCTTTGTCGGACATATCTATTAAAATTTATCCTTATCGAGCTTTGTGTTACTAATGGAATACAGGGTGGCACCCTCAAACTTGTTTGGGGGTGGTCTTTCCGGTAAAACCTGCCTCTTCTGTAAATTTTTGGTTTCATTTGTTTTACAAAGACCAATAGCTTAACTGTTCGCAAAACTGCATTCCACAAGGTCACAGATTATATGATAGGCAAGCTGATGAATTTCCTGGCTGCGTGCCGTTGATTCGGCATCGGCGCAAAAGCAAATATTGGCAATTTGTTCCAGCTTGCTATCAGTTGTGCCGGTAAAGGCTATTACAAGGGCGTCTTTTTTCTTTGCTGACTGAACGGCTGCAATGACATTCGCCGAAGTGCCGCTGGTCGAAAAGGCCCACAAGATGTCCCCTTCTCTGACCAGCGCTTCTACCTGCCGGGCAAAGACGTTCTCATAAGCGTAATCGTTGGCAATGGATGTGATTATGGAAGTGTCGGTCGAAAGTGCCACCGCGGCTAACGCCTTTCGTTCCCTCCTGAATCTACCCACTAATTCGCCCGCTATATGTTGGGCATCCGCTGCTGAGCCTCCGTTCCCACAGAGATAGACGGTGCCGTTCTGCTTTAATGCTGTTGTTATAGCTTGGGCGATCGATACGACCGTTTCAATGCCGCTTTCCTGGAGTTCAGCAGTCATCTTCTTGTGCGTTTCGAGGGCCTCTATAATCTGTTTTCTTATATCCTCATTCATCAGGATTTTGTTTCCAGTTCCTTCATTTTTTCGATTGTTTCAGTTGAGCTTTTGCCTTCCACTAACGGTGCAAGAACGACCTTGCCGCCGGAGGATTCAACAAATTCACGACCGACGACGCCTTTCTGTGCCCAGTCCTCACCCTTCACTAACACGTCTGGCTTTACCTTCTTGATTAAGTTAAGGGGGTCCGGCTCATCGAAGACCGTAATATAATCAACCATTTCCAATGCAGCTAAGACAGAAGCCCTGTCGTGCTGATTATTTATTGGGCGCTCAGGTCCCTTAATGGTCTTTACCGAGCTGTCGCTGTTTAGTCCGACAACAACTATGTTACCCTGCGACTTGCAAAATTCCAGGAATTCGATATGTCCCCTATGTATCACGTCAAAACAGCCGTTGGTAAAGACTATAGTCTTTTTTCCCCTGCGATGCCAGGTAAGTTCATCGAGCAAAAGCTCAATCGAGCGCACCTTGCCGCTTTTACTTTGACGGACAATCTCATTGGCTACTTCTTCAATAGTTACCGTTACAGTACCGAATTTTTCCACTTCAATCCCGCCGGTTATGTTGGACAACTGCACAGCGGTTTTATAATCACAACCGGCAGCTAAGGTTATTGCAAGCGTCGCCAAAACCATATCACCTGCTCCGGTAACATCATAAACGCTGCGGCCTTTGGTGGGTATGATTTGGCTGGTATCTTCTGTTCTAAGATACGCACCTTCCTTGTCGAGCGTGATTACCACGGCCTGGAGTTTCAATTTCCCTGCAAGCTCTTCCGCTGCTTTGGCTGCCGTCTCTGCGTTTGTTATCTCAAAACCTACCGCTGCGGAAGTCTCTTTGCGGTTCGGCGTAATGACGGTGGCGCCGAGGTATTTTGAATAATCGCTTGTCAGTGAAGGGTCAACGATGACCTTTTTGTTTGCCTGCCCGGCCGATTGTATCATTTGCTGACAGAGCGCCGGACTAAGCAGGCCCTTGTCATAGTCCTGCAGGCAAACGATATCAGCCTGTGCTAATTTGTCTTTGTAAGCCTGCAGAACCGCTTCATTCAGTTCATCCGAGAGCGGCTCTGTGGATTCATAATCCATTCTGATTAGTTGCTGTTGATGAAGATGCTGTGCCAGACCTATGAGCCTTTGTTTGCTGATAGTAGGGTGGTGGCTTGCTTCAATCAGGCCGGAGATGTCCGCCCCGATTTCGTTTAGCTTTTTTTTGAGGATTTCGCTGTTCCGGTCGTCTCCGATAACTCCTATACAATAGGGTCTCGCCCCAAGAGTGGCAAGGTCGGCGGCAACTGAGCCTGCTCCACCGCAGCGGTATTCGTTCTTGGTAACTTTCAGTACCGGCACAGGCGCTTCCGGACTGATTCTCAACGCATCGCCGTAGATATAGACATCGAGCATAAAATCGCCCACGACCAAAACTTTCGGCGAGCCGAGGTTCGTTACCGTTTGTAACAGGTTTTCATACATAGGAGCATTAAGTGCATAAGGACATAAGTGCAATGTTTAGCCCCCACCCCTGTGGTGGGGGTTGTTTAGCCGTCGTGGCACGGGCTTCCAGCCCGTGAAAACACGGCCAGGATAGCCGTGCCACAACGAGGCGACGGATTATTCAGGCATTTTACCTGCTAACGTCTTTTCAATCAAGCCCCTTAATTTGTCCTCTCCAGCTAAGATTTTTATCTCAATGCCTATATATGCCAAAGGCAGTAACGATTCAAAATCTGAAGTCTGAGATTTGAAACTTGTCTGACGACAGTCAAGATCTGAAATAATCTTTGTCCAGTCTTTATGTGTGGTTAGTATTAAATCCGCCTTAAGGCCTCTGGCTTGTTCGTAAATATCAGCTAAACAATCGTCTGTGTAGTGATGATGGTCGTTATAGACTTTTGAGCCGACAAGTTCAGAGCCTATCGTTTTAATTGTGTTCAAAAAAGCGTCCGGATTGCCTATCCCGCAAAAGGCAAATATTTTTTTGTCCTTTAGATATTCAATGCTGTCATTCCTGCGCAGGCAGGAATCCATTGTTTCGTTATTTTTCTGGATTCCCGCTTTTGCGGGAATTACGGGAGGTTCTGGATATTTTACATAAGCGGGGGCATGTATCGACCTTGCGATTATCATATTCGGATTGATTGATTCCAGCTTCTTTTCAATTTGGCTCAATTCAGTCTCGGTGATTTGATCGCATCTGGTAATAACAACAGCATCAGCTCGCTTAAGTGAAGCGACAGGTTCTCTGAGCAGTCCCGCTGGAAGCATTTTGCCGTAGCCGAATGGTCTTGTTGCATCAATTGTTACGATGTCCAGGTCTCTTGCTAATCGGCGATGTTGAAATCCATCGTCCATAATCAGCGTATTTGCCCCGAACTTACCGACAGCTTCCGCCGCCCCTGCAACGCGGTCCGGATTGACAATCACTTTGACCTCCGGGCAGCTCTCGGCAAGAATCGCCGGCTCATCCCTGTAGTCTTCGGTCTCTTGTGCTCTTGATTTGTAGCCGCGCGTGAGAATTGCACACTGACAATTTGAAATCTGAAATCTGGAATCTGAAATTATCTCTTTGCACAGCCGGATTACAAGCGGCGTCTTACCTGTCCCGCCGACCGTAATATTGCCGACGCTTATCACCGCTGCATCCGCGCGATGTGCTTTAAGCCATCCTGCCGAATATAGAAAATTGCGAGCCTGAACAGCAATTGAGTAACCAGCCGCTGCGAACCCTAAAACCAAACGCAATAGCACCGCACCGAAGCCTGCCTTTTGACCCGAAATCAATTTGCGATAGCTTTCTTGATTCAATTACAAAGTCCTCATTTTACTGCATCAAAGTTGTCATTCCCGCGGAAAGCCTGCCCTGAGCGCAGTCGAATGGGCGGGAATCCGTTTTTTGGGCTATTGATTACACAGGTTACACCGAAATTTCTTGTTTTGCCACAAAAAGAGAATTAGTCGTAGGGTGGGACTTGCCCCACCAACTTTTGAATTTTAAACTACGGTTTTACGCTTTCAGCTTTCCTTGAGTTACGCTTCACGAGATACGAACCACGAGTCACGAGCGACGAGCCGCGTGCGACTACTCGGCTTTTATTTTTTCGATGATAGCGTCAGCCATTTGGCTTGTACCAACAGCGCTTGGGTCATCGCGGTGTGGTTTCATATCGTACGTTACACTTTTACCCTCCGCTATCACCGCTGCGACTGCATTTTCGAGTTTGTCGGCCTCAGTTTTTTTGTCGATGTGTCTTAACATCAACACGCCGCTGAGTATCAGGGCTGTTGGATTGACCTTGTTCTGGCCTTTATATTTCGGTGCGCTGCCGTGGGTCGCCTCGAAGATAGCTATCTTTTCACCGATGTTGCCGCCGGGCGCCACGCCAAGTCCGCCAACCAGACCCGCACACAAATCACTAATTATATCACCATAAAGGTTCGGCAGAACGAGGACATCATAAAGCTCCGGTTTTTGAATCAACTGCATACACATATTATCGACGATGCGGTCTTCAAATTTGACGTCGGGATATTTCTTTGCAACCTCGCGACTCACCTCAAGCCACAGTCCGTCTGAGAACTTCATAATATTGGCTTTATGAACGCTTGTTACCTTTTTACGTCCCATCTTACGGGCGTAATCGAAT
>CAYTND010000025.1:0-12548 GCA_964438965.1 uncultured Pirellulales bacterium | reverse complement strand
TTCAGTATCGACTTTCCCTTTACTACGATGAGCAAGAAAGCCCCGAAAGACAGTGTCTTCGAGGCCCTCAAGAAGCAGGACGTCGGCGCTTTTGGCATTAAGCCTTTTGCCGCCGGCTCACTGTTCAGGGATGACCGAGAAGAGAACTACAAGCGTGCGCGTCTGGCTATTCGATACATTCTGCACAGTAACACCGTAATCCCTATTCCGGGCTTGAACAGTGTTCAGCACGTTGACAATGTGGCCAGGGCCGTGATGGAACGCCGCCGGCTCGACCTGAAGGAAAAGGCAGAACTGGACAACGCAAACAAACAGGCCTTGGCCAAACTGCCGAGCAACTACCAGTGGCTCAGGAACTGGGAGTACGTATAGGTCGAGTGTAAAGTGCCTAAAGTGTAAAGTGCCTAAAGTTATTTGTTTTTTTAACTTTAGCTCACTTTAGTTCACTTTAGCTCACTTTAGGCACTTTATCCGCCGCGGCGGATTTAGTTCACTTTAGTTTATCCGGTAGTATCGGGGGGTAGAAACTATGAAATACTATTTCTCGACGCTCCTTCTTGCGGCAGTGGCTGTTGCCGGAACCGGTTGTGAACAAGTAAAGTCCACACAAAAAGAGCAGAAAAATCCGGAACGCCCAGCCGACCGGCAAATCGTGTCAGCGCCGGAAACTGTAACGGATGATGAACCACTGTTGCTTCTCGATGATGAACCTCTGCTGTTGCTTGATGATGGCCCGGACGGGGACTCGTCCACCGGTTCAATGGCTGACAATAGCCGCTGCTTTGTCTGCCACATCAACTACATAGATGAGGATATCGCCGTTACTCATGCACGGGTGAATATGGGCTGTGCGGATTGTCACGGGGAATCCGACGAACATATCGCCGATGAATCCTGGGCTTCAGGTGGAAACGGCACACCGCCGGGTATTATGTATCCTCTATCGAAGATTAATCCGTTCTGTATGGGCTGTCATCCCAGGGAAAAAATCGACAGCGAACAACACAAGCCTTTCTTTACCGACACTACCGAGGAAAAGTATTGTACTGATTGCCACGGCGACCACCGCCTAACAAATCGCAAATGCAAGTGGAAGTAGATCCGCCTGTTTCAACTGGACTGTACTATATCAATAGACAAAGCGCGCGTAGCCCCGGCACTGACAGCCACAAAGTAATTGCATGAATATAAAATGCTCGATTAACATTGACAAAGGCTTGAAACCAAAATACAAAACGTTTGGAAGTGGTAACGGAGACAGAAAATGCGCAGGTTATCAATAACGCTTACAATTGTTTTAATTGCTGTTTTATTTAACTCCATAGCATCTCGCGCCGAGACAGCTAAACGCGACTACGGTGTCATCAAAAATCAAAACAGCCCGCATGCAAAACTAAAGAGTGTTGACTTGAAAGATGTTCACTGGACTGACGGTTTCTGGGCAGGGCGCTTTGCCCAGACTCGCGATGTTACACTCCCACGGCTGTGGGAGCTGGCATCAGATCCGGATAAGGGGCACGCCATACAGAATCTGAGAATTGCCGCCGGCATCGAAAAGGGTAAGTTCGAGGGGACTCATTGGCAGGATGCCTGGGTTTACAAGTGGCTTGAGAGTGCCTGTTACATTTACTCTGTTACAGGTGACCGGGAGCTTGATGAACAGATGGATGAGATTATCAACGTGATTGCTATGGCGCAGAGACCGGATGGTTATATCGCCTCTCAGACTATTGCCCGCGGCTGGCCAAGGTTCCAGGACCCACATCATCATGAGCTGTACACAATGGGTCACCTCATCACCGCTGCCTGCATTCACCACCGGATTACCGGCAAGACGACACTGCTCGGCGTTGCCCGCAAAGCAGCGGATTATATTTACGACAGGTTCAAGGGACGCGACCCGAAGCTGGCTGACTTTCCACGCAACCCATCAATCATCATGGCTGGTGTCGAGCTGTATCGTACAACTGGCCGGAAAAAATACCTGGACATGGCGAATTTCTTCATCGACTGGCGCGGAAGCCGCTATGGGAAAAGACGGCGGAATGCCTGGGGTATTATCACAGGCGGCAGTGACCTCAACCAGAACTGGCGTCCACTCCGCAAGGAAACCGAAGTGGTAGGGCATGCGGTGTTTTTTACCTATCTCTACGCCGGTGCGACCGATGCTTATATGGAGACCGGCGATAAAACGCTTCTCGACGCACTTGAGAGATTGTGGACAGACCTCGTGGAAAAAAAGATGTATGTCACAGGTGGTGTAAGTCCGATACATAAAGCCCATCCGGTCCGAAGTTTTCAGCCCGGCCGTCTTTCTGCTATCGTTGGTGATTCCATCCACGAAGGTGTCGGTGGCCCTTATGAGCTGCCGAATGATACGGCTTACAACGAGACCTGCGGCCAAATCGGCAACCTGATGTGGAACTGGCGGATGCTGGCCATTACCGGGCAGGCTCGCTTTGCCGACATAATGGAACGAACTCTTTTTAACTCGATTCTCTCCGGTATCGAGGTTGACGGCGACAATTGGTCATATACCAATCCGCTTCGCTGGCATGGCCCCGAACACGTACTGCACAGCAACGATACGCACAAACGTTTAGAACCTGGAACAAGGATGATCTGTTGTCCTACCAACCTGATGAGGACCGTTGCCTCCTGGCAAAATTATCTTTACAGTATCAACGACAAAGGACTGTGGATTCATCACTATGGTGGAAACGTTTTCGATGGCAAGCTGGCCGATGGACGAAAACTAAAGCTCACACAGAAAACAGACTACCCCTGGAACGGCAGGGTGCGCATTACAATAGATAATGTTGAATTCAATGATGCGTTTTCCATTCTATTGAGAATTCCCGGCTGGGCAGAGAACGCTAAGTTGACCATTAACCGCAAGGCGGTGAAGGTCCCGTGCAAGCCGGCATCGTACGCGGCCATTGAACGAAAGTGGGCTGCCGGTGACGTTATCGAGCTGGACCTGCCTATGCCGGTCAGAATGATTATGGCCGAGGCGCGCGTGGAGCAAACCCGCAACCAGGTAGCGGTTATGCGCGGCCCGGTCGTTTATTGCCTTGAGTCTATCGACGTGCCGCAAGGGATTCGGTTTGAAGATATCTGCCTTGCCGCAAATGCAAAATGGAAGGTTCAACATGATCCTGAGCTGCTCGGTGGCGTAACCGTGCTGAAGACAAAAGCTATGGTCATCGATAAAACCTCTACAAAAGATATCGGCGGCTACCGCCAAGTTAGCGATGCTAGGCCGCGTCGCATAGACATCAGGATGATTCCATACTACGCATGGAACAATCGCCAGGAGCCGAAGATGACTGTCTGGCTACCGGTCAGGTGGTAACTGTCGGATGACAGAAGACGGAGGGAATCATTGAAAAGCGTTTTTCATTTAATGCTTCCATTACAGCCTCGGTTAAGTTATGATTATTTTGGTTGGTGATGTTTTATGTCTCCTGCTCATAATTTACTTAAAACAACGTTGCACTAATAAACTATGTTGACAGGAAAAATACTATCCTGGCGATTGCTAACCCACATCTTGTTCTGTGGCCTAGTCGTCATCTCTGCCGTTTATGCGGATGACCAGCCGCAGTGGGGCCGGAGATATTCCCGGAACATGGTCTCGGATGAAACCGGCCTGCCTGAAACCTTTGACCCGGCCACCGGTAAAAATATAAAGTGGGTGGTTCCATTAGGTACACAGACCTACTCGACGCCGGTAGTGGCCGGCGGCAGGGTGCTGATTGGTACGAACAATGACAGGCCGCGAGACCCTCGTCACAAGGGAGACCGCGGCGTGTTCTTGTGCTTAGACGAAAAAGACGGGAGCCTTTGCTGGCAGCTCGTAGTTCCCAAAATCGGAGGCGACCCGCGTGTGGATTGGCCCAGAGCAGGTATGGTCTCGCCGGCTACTGTCCAAGGCGACAGGGTTTACCTCGTAAGCAATCGCGGGCAAGTAATGTGCCTCGACCTCAACGGCCAGACCAACGGCAACGATGGACCATACAGGGACGAAGGCCGAGTCATGGCCCCGCCTGGTGCTGAGCCTATGGAGGTAACAAAAACAGATGCTGACATCATTTGGCTGTTCGATATACGGGCCGAGACAGGAATTCACCAACATGACTCGGCACATAGCTCGATTCTCCTGCACGGGCAGTTTCTGTACATTAACACGAGCAATGGTCTTGATACCAATCATGAATATATTTTTTCTCCCAATGCCCCGAGCCTGATTGTGCTCGACAAGACGACAGGGCGGCTGGTAGCTCAAGAAGACGAGAAGATTAGTACTCGGATTTTCCATAGCACCTGGTCGTCGCCCGCTCTGGGCCGGGTAAACGGCCGGGCACTGGTATTCTTCTGCGGCGGCGACGGCGTCTGCTACGCCTTCGAGGCGTTACGGTCCGCTCCAGAGAGGTCAGTGGTACAGAAACTAAAAAGTGTCTGGCGGTTCGATTGTGACCCCACGGCCCCCAAAGAAAACATACACCAATACATTGGAAATCGCCGCGAAAGCCCAAGTAATATTAAGAGTATGCCGGTGTTCCACAAGGGCCGAATGTATGTTACGTACGGAGGTGACATCTGGTGGGGCAAGCGCCAGTCCTGGCTCAAGTGCATCGATGCGACCGGGACCGGCGACGTTACAAACTCCCATGAGATTTGGTCATACAAGCTCAACAGCCACTGCTGCACGACGCCGTCTGTCCACAACGGCCTGGTTTTTGTTGCCGATTGTGGACAAACAATCCATTGTGTGGATGCCAAGACCGGAAAACCTTACTGGACCCATGATACCGGAGATCAAATCTGGGCTTCGACGCTTGTGGCTGATGGAAAAGTTTATATCGGCACTCGGCGTGGTAATTTCTGGGTATTGGCTGCGAGCAAGAACAAGAAGATTATCAGTTCGATGAAGTTAGATAGTCCCATACACGGCTCACCGGTCGCCGCCAACGGCGTGCTATATATTGCCACAATGAAGAAACTCTATGCGGTGAAAGTATCCGGAAAATAAACCGGTTACGTCTTCTAAGGAAACGATAATGAAGCACATCAATTCTTTTTTATTCACTGTCGTTGTTGGAGTTTTTCTAACGTTCTCTTGTGATACCTCGGCACTGGCCGCAAGCAGTATTGTAGAACAATGGACCCGTTTTGAGGACACGTTTCAAAGTTCAAAGGACTATAATAATCCGGTCCAGGACACTAAGGTAACAGTAGAATTTACCTCGCCAAGTGGAAACAAAAGAAAGTTCCTTGCCTTCTGGGACGGAAACCGTGTATGGCGGGTACGCTTTTCGCCGGATGAACCGGGCAAATGGACATATAAAACATTATGCTCGGACACAAATAATAAAGGACTCCACAACCAAGCCGGCTCGTTTCAATGTGAAAAATACCGGGGCGTTCTTCCACTTTTCCGGTATGGAGAATTATGTCTTTCCGACAATCGGCGATACTTCGAGCACGCTGATGGCACTCCTTTTTTCTGGCTGGCCGATACTGTCTGGTGCGGTCCAGCCCTTTCGGACCTGAATGATTGGAATATTTTCCTCAAAGACCGCCTGTGGAAGGAATTTACTGCGATCCAGTTTGTAATGACCCAATGGCGTATGACCAAAACGGACGCGGAGGGAAATCCCACTTTTTTGGGCAAGGACAGAGTCGCCGTCAATCCTGTGTATTTCCAGAGATTGGACAAATATGTCGATGCAATTAATGACGCGGGGCTTGTTGCCGTACCGGTTTTACTCTGGGCAATCCGGGGCGATGACAATCCGGGCTATTACTTGCCCGAAGACCAAAAAATTGTGTTAGCCGAATATATGATAGCCAGATACGGCGCCCATCAGGTAATTTGGTTCCTCGGTGGCGATGGTAATTATAGCGGCGAAAATGCGGAAACCTGGAAGCGGATTGGCCGTGCGGTTTTTAACAAAGACCAGCATCGCCTGGCGACTATGCACGTCAGGGGAAGAAGCTGGGTCGGCAGAGAATTTCGCAATGAACCGTGGTTCAGTTTCATCGGTTATCAGAGCGGACACGGTGACGACGAAAAAACCTTCCGCTGGCTAAACCAGGGACCGCCCGGCACAGAATGGAACAAAAAACCCAACCTGCCCGTTATTAATATCGAACCCAACTACGAAGCACACAACGGCTACACATATCGAAAAGTCCACAATGACCATTCGGTCCGTCGCGCCGCTTATTGGAGCCTGCTGGTCTCTCCCACGGCAGGGGTAACCTACGGCGGTCAGGGAATCTGGGGCTGGCATACCAAAGTGCAGGCCCCTGCAGATCATATCAGAGCTGGTCTCGGCTCACCCTGGTACATCGCGAAAGATCTCCCTGGCGCATTGAGCATGAAATATTTACATCAGTTCTTCAAGTCAATCGAATGGTGGCGGCTGGTTCCCGCACAGGAAATTATCATCGAACAACCAGGAAAAAAAGATGCCTCGAAATTCATCGCGGCAGCAAAATCAAAAGAAGGGGACTTGCTGGTAGTCTATCTTCCTGAAGGGGGCTCCGTCATTCTAAAAAACGATTCTCTCAAAAAAAATGCCACCGCTCGCTGGTACCATCCCCGTACCGGCGGCTGGCTCAACGCCGGTAAAATTGAAAAATCCCCGCAGACTTTTAAGACTGCCGACCGGAATGACTGGGTGTTGTTGATTGAAGCAAAGTAAGAAACGGACTTTATAATGAAAAGACAATTATGAAAAACGATATTATTCACAAACCATACGTTGCTTTGGCCGGCAGCGAATTGTCACGGCAGGGCGAAGGTATGGGCCGGCGCGACTTTCTGAAAAGGATCGGCTGTGCCGGTGCCGGACTTGCTCTTGCCACCTTTGGGCAGCACGCATCCGCCCAATCCCTCAACAAATTGCCGAAACGAGTTCTTGGTCGAACAAATGAGAAAGTCTCCATCCTCGGCCTCGGTACAGCTCCGGTTGGAGAAGGTCCCGTTGATGTCCAGGAGGGTATTAAAATCTTCGGTGAAGCTATCGACCGTGGAGTTACTTATATCGATACCGCCAGGATATATGGCAACGCCGAGGAGATTATCGGGCATTTGATTCCGAAACGCCGCGACAAGCTGTTTGTCGTAACAAAGGTCTCGACAGATACCGCAGCCAGAGCAGAGCGTTCGCTGAGCGAATCACTGCGCCGGCTAAAAACTGACCACCTCGATCTCGTGCATATCCACAGCATCGGCAGCAAAAAACTTGACCGTGTCCTGGCTCTGGATGGCGTCCTCAACTACCTGCTAAAGCAGAAGGACACCGGCAAGATACGTTTCATTGGAATATCAGGGCACAACAGGCCGCCCAATTTCGTACGTATGCTCAAGACCGACCAGATTGATGTGATTATGTGCGTGATGAATTATGCGGACAGGAACATTTATGATTTCGAAAGTAAGGTTTTGCCCGAAGCAAGAAAACGCAACGTCGGCTGTGTGGCGATGAAGGTCTATGCCGGCATCAAGGGCGGCTTCCCCAATCACAGGAGCGGCCACATCGGTTGTGTCACCGAGCCAGTCTATCTGCCGCAGGCTCTGGCCTATGCGCTCGACCTTGAAGATGTCAGTGTGGCTGTGGTTGGCCCCTATACGGTCGAGCAAGCCATACAGAACGTAGAGTTCGCCCGGAAATACAAGCCGCTCACCGAAGAGCAACGCGCCTCTTTGTTAGAATACGGCAGGAAGCTGGCGCCGAGCCTGGGGCCGCGGTATGGGCCGGTAACGTAAAGCTAGCGCTCTGTCGCAGCTCGATTGAGGGGTGTCATTGTGATAGACAAAAAGAGGAAACAACTGATAACAAAAAAGAAAATTTTACTTTGGACAATCATCGCAATACTGGTGATATCTGCGCCGCTTTCGGCTGCCGATTGGCCTCAATGGCGCGGACCGTTTTTTAATGGCTCCACTGACGAAAAAAACATCCCCCGTTCCTGGAGCCAAACCGAAGGCATCGCCTGGGTCAGCCCGCTTCCCGGTCCCAGCGGCGCCACTCCTGTCATTTGTAACGGCCGGGTGTTCGTCAGTTCCATGGTCAAAAGAGGCCCCGATTTCGTCGCCCTGTGTTTCGACGCTCGGAACGGCAAAAAGTTGTGGGAAAAACATATCGGTTCGGATTCTCGCAGATTCCCCCGCAACAATATGGCCTCACCTTCGCCTGTTACCGACGGGAAATACGTCTTTTTCCTGTACGGCTGTGGTGACCTCGTCGGCTTTGATTATGAAGGGAACAAGCTATGGTCGCGGAACATTGAAACCGAATACGGTAATCTGGCTCTGCAGTTTGGATATAGTTCCAGCCCGCTGCTTTACCAAAACAAACTCTTCATCCTCGTGATTCGCCGCGACAAACCTTATCGCCGGCCCCAAGCTGATGCGCCTCTCGATTCGTATCTGATGGCGATTGACCCGCGAACCGGCAATACTATCTGGAAACAACAGCGACCAACCAACGCGTACGACGAGGGTATGGAAACCTACAGTACGCCCATTCCCTTCGTTCGTAACGGACGCCCTGAAATCCTCAATACCGGCGCTGACTTCATCACTGCGCACGACCCGGATACAGGAAGTGAATTATGGCGTTTTGAATACCACACATCCAAAGTCAGAGATTCGCGTATCATTCCTTCTCTTGTAACCGGCGATGGCCTGATTTTCGGCACCCGGCACAAGCACGGCGGCGTTTTTGCTCTTCAAACCAACGGTGCGAATAATCCGTCTGGCGGTCGCATCGTCTGGGAATTTGACGGCCCATCACCCGATGCCGGCACTCCTCTTTATTATCAGAAGCGCCTGTATGTGCTAAACGGCATCAGGTACGGAAAAGTCGTAACCTGTCTTGAGCCGAAAACCGGCCGTAAAATTTGGCAGGGCAAAATCGGCGGACGCGGTCCCTGGCGCGCCTCACTGACCGGCGCAGATGACAAACTCTACTGTATCAACGAAACCGGCGAAATCGTGGTGCTCGCCGCAGGCGGCGATGAGTTAAAAATTATCTTCCAGACAAAAATAGAGGAGAGGCCCATTCAGTCTTCGATAGCTATCGCTGATGGCCGACTGTTCATCCGTACCGCCCGAAATCTCTACTGCATCGGCAAATAACAACTGTTCTTGTTATTAGTGCCGTGGAGATAGAACCCTCGGCAGATAAAACGAAAATCCTGTCCCAAAAGGTTGTATAACAAACACAAATCAAGTAAAATACAGGTTCCGGTCTTTCATACAACGGAAAGTCAGTATGGGAAATGCCCGTTCAGAATACGGTGGGGCTGAAGAAATAAAACAACGTTATGAAATACACTACAGTACTGCTTATAGCCCTGCCGGTAATAGTACTGCTAACAAACACGGGCACAGCACAGGTCAGAGGACCAGTGCGTTCCGTGGCAGCGGTACGCACGGACACTCCTCCGGTAATTGATGGAAAACTCGATGATGACTGCTGGTCGCAAGCAAATGTGACCACAGATTTCATAGACTATAGAATCGAACAAATAGCCAAGGAACAGACATTAGTACGAGTACTCTACGACGATGAGAATATATACATCGCCTTTGAGTGTTTGGAACCCGACCCCAATAGCATCGTGGCCATCGAACGAAAATATGACCAATCCCTCCGAAGCGAAGACTCTGTAACTGTTCGGCTTGACACCTTTCACGATCATCGCTGTACGTACATCTTTGCCGTCAATACATTAGGAACCCGCTACGATGCACGAATGGGGCTTTTCGATCGTTATGACGATGATACCTGGGGCTGTGACTGGTCGGCTGCCTGCACGGTTGAGAAAGACCGCTGGTTTGCAGAAATAGCTATCCCGATTGCCAATATGCTTTTTGACCGAAAAGACGCAGTTACCTGGGGTCTTAATTTCTACCGGCGCGAACAAAGCATACCGGAAAGGAGTTATTGGTGCTATCGCAATAGCCGGGCCCGCTATCCAACTGAATTCGGTCATCTGACAAATCTGGACCTTGCGAAAGTTAAACTCAAACGTAAACCTGCTTACGAAACCTATTTTAGCGCCACCTCGGATTTCGAAAGACACAGCAACAAGCTATCCACAGGCCTGGACATGTCGATACGGTTAAATTCAAAGCTAACCAGCGCATTTACCATCAACCCCGACTTCGGCCAGGTCGAAGCAGACCCCGACACTATTGAACTGAGAGACACCGAGCGATTTCTCAGGGAGCGACGTGCTTTTTTCCGTGAGGGCAACGAGATATTCAGGTCGCCGCTGAATATCTATTACAGCCGACGTTTTATTGATATTGACGGCGGTGCTAAGATTACCGGCCAAGGGGGGAATTGGGCACTCGGGTTGTTAGATGTTCAGGGCGAAATCGAACGAGAGAACAAACAGCTCCCCGGAAACTACCATGTCGGCAGGTTCATTTATAACGTGGGAGAAAATTCCCACATCGGCGGCATCTGGGCCACCTCCGACCGCTCGGACGGTATGAACATAACCGGCGGATTAGATGCACGTCTGTTTTTTGACAGTACAACTTCGTTAACCGCCCAGTTTTTGGGATTAAGAGATTCAGAAGGCATCGAAACAGACGATATTATTGACCATGATGCCTACGGCCTATATACCGCACTGAACGGAGGGACGCAGCCTCTCTCGTGGCGGGTGGACTATCGTAACATCTCACGGGGTTTTCGGCCAGACCTAGGTTATATCCCCAGGCGGGATATCCGCGGTCCTGGTTCCTTCCTGCGGTATAGAGACTATTTTGATAAGGGTATCTTCAAATCAATTGGTGCATTTTCAAAAACTGACTTCTATGAAAACAACGACCATGATACCACTCTGCGCGATTTCATAGAGGGAGCGGGGGTAGGTTTTCACAATGATGTGGGGCTCTGGTACATACGCAGCGATAATTTTCATGCCCCACATCAAAACTGGTATGACCGCATTAGAATCCAATATAATGAGGAGGTGGATAAATGGGATTCGGTCAGTTTTGGCTTAGAAAAAGGTGTATATGAAGAGGAACCTTATAAAGAATATTCCCTTGAAAAGCCTATGAAAATTACCGAACGCCTGGTTACAACCTTCGAAGGCAATTATCGTCTAAAACATCCCGAAGCAGGCGGAGATGAGGAAATCTGGCTCTGGCGCTCGGTTACCGAATATAGCTTTCCCTGGGACGGAATAATCAAGTTCACCGCAGAACAAACATCAGAGGACCGTCATAATCTGACTATGCTCTTTTCCTGGCCGATGAAGGATGATACCGACCTGTATTTCCTGCTCAACGATTATGAAATTGACGGCGAAAAAGTCCGTGTAGCGTTCTTCAAAATAGTGTATCGTTTTTAAAAATCTTTTGCAAAAACCTGATTTTCTTAGATAATATATGCCTGTCTCGGCTTGGCCAAGCCAAGACGGGCCTAATCTTAATTTTGTATAACTTTAGTTTTAAGTTTATTTGGAGAACATGATATGTATAAGCAAAAACAAATAACTCGACGTGATTTTGTAAAGATTACAGCGATAGCAGCCGCAGGTGCCGCTTCTGTTATCCGCAGCAGACCTGTGATGGCACAGGACAAAGGCGAACGGCCAACGCAGGCTGACGGTGTCACAGTGCTAAATCCGCAGAACCGGGTGCCGGTCAGTTTCATCATCGACGATTCGACCTGCCTGGTGAACATGGCGCACTTCGGCATCCCGCACTTCGCCACGGCCTGGCCGGACAGGTACAAGCAGGATTGGCGCAGCCTGCCGCGCGAGATACCCGATTCGTTCGTCCGCAAGTTCGGCCAATGGTGCCGCGAACACGGTGTCAAAGGCAAATACAGCATCGTACCGTACCCGGCCTGCGTCGGCTGGCTGGACCGCTGCCTTCCCGGCTGGACGCAGAAGGAGCTGGATGACAGCCTTAAGCTTGTCCGCGAATTCATGTTGCCCGACTGGGATATACATCCGGAGATGATAAGCCACACCTGGGTCATCAACATCAAGACCGGCCGGCCCTATCCGGAGCGAACCGGCTACTACATCGAGAACGCGGGCTGGAGCCAGGACAAATCAGCCGATGAACTCGCCGACTACATGGCCTACGCCCTGCGAATTCTAAAGAACGTCGGCCTGCCGTGCGAAGGCATCACGACGCCCGGCGGCTTCGGCGGCCGCAATCGCGAGAACCTCGCCAAAGCCACACTCCAGTCGTGCCGCGATGTATTCAAGGCCGAGATTCCGCACTACTTCCGTGACCTCTTCACAAATGACCGCAGTGTTGCCCCTCTTATTCAGTACGCATCCGGCCTTGATGGTGACAATCCGAAATGCGTTGTATCCATCATCGGCTGTACGGGCGACTGGTTCGGCGGCTGGGACGGACTAAGGCCCGGCTCGGTCGATAAGTTCATCACCGAAGACCTCAAAGGCGGTCGGCTGCCGCAGGTCATCGACAAAGGCGAGCCGGCAATTCTCGTATGTCATTGGCCGGGCATTTACTACAACGGCGAAGAAAT
>CAYTND010000024.1:0-12717 GCA_964438965.1 uncultured Pirellulales bacterium | reverse complement strand
CTCATAAGATAGCCAAACAGGCCGAAGATATATTAACACAGGCCATCAGCGAAAAAGGCGAAGATTGCAAAGTCGAGTTTCCGAACACCGGCTATTATATGCCAATCATTTACTCTATGACCGCAAGAGCGGTGGAAAAATTAGCCGATTTCAAAAAAGTAATGCAGGAAATAAAGGACTTATTGCCCCCGCCTGTTGATGACGATTTATGGCTCCCTTATCTGGGCCAGGCTTTGGACGCCGGTATGGCAACGCTCTTTGCAGAGGAGATTATCGAGGCCTGCAAGTATTTAATCGGCCCCAATCCGGTGGATGATATTTGGCTCGGAGCGGCGGACGATATAATCCTCCGCGAACGCGGCATCCAGTTTGTAGATGGTACCGCACCCGGTTTTGCGGCAATAGTCGGCGCCGCCCCGGACGTGGAAACGGCGGTAAACATTGCACGTAAGCTCCAGGAACGTTATCTGTACGTTTTTATGTCTGCACACAATAACGGCACCACTTTCGCCGAGCAGCTCATTGAAGGCGGCGTACAGTTAGGCTGGGAAACGCGACTGGTGCCTTTCGGACGAGAAATAACTTCAGCTATATACGCCCTCGGTTTTGCAAGCCGGGCGGCGCTTAGCTTCGGAGGCGTTCAGGCCGGCGATTTCCGGCGCAACCTGCTCTACAACAAAAACAGAATCTTCGCCTTCGTTATGGCGCTGGGCGAGGTTACAGACGAATGGTATGCCACCGCCGCCGGCGCAATCAATTACGGTTTCCCCGTCATCGCCGATTCAGACATCCCGCAAATTCTGCCTACCGGCGTATGCACCTATGAGCACGTCGTCTCGAATATTCCATACGACCAGATTGTGGAAAAAGCTATCGAAGTCCGCGGCCTGAAAATAAAAATCACCGAAATACCAATCCCCGTCTCCGTCAGTCCCGCATTTGAAGGCGAACGTATCCGCAAGGAAGAAATGCACTGCGAGTTCGGCGGCCAGAGAACACCAGCCTTCGAGTGGCTCCGCATGAGGGACATCAGTGAGGTCGAAGACGCCAGCGTAGAAGTCCAGGGAGCTGACGTCGATTCGTTGGAGGTCGGCGGAAAGATGCCGCTGGGCATCATAGTTGAGGTAGCAGGAAGAAAAATGCAGCCTGACTTTGAACCTGTGCTGGAGCGGCATATACATATGTTTATGAACGAGGCACAGGGACTCTGGCATATGGGCCAGCGGGACATCAACTGGATACGAATCAGCAGGGACGCTGCAAAGGCCGGATTCAAACTCGAGCACATCGGCAAGCTCCTGCACGCAAAGTTCCACGACGAATATTCGAGTATTTTAGATAAAGTACAGGTCAAAATATTCACCGACCAAAAGCAGGTGGAAGAGCTTCGCAAGCAGGCCCAGGTCGTCTTCGCCGAGCGTGATGCACGATTAGCGGGTATGCAGGACGAAGACATAGATACGTTCTATTCCTGCACACTCTGTCAAAGTTTCGCCCCGAATCATCTATGTGTGGTCTCGCCGGAAAGGCCGGGCCTGTGTGGGGCTTATAGCTGGCTGGACTGCCGGGCGGCATTCGAAATAACTCCCTCAGGGCCCAATCAGCCCATCTCAAAAGGAAATTGCGTCGAGCCGACCATCGGCCAGTGGGACAAGATAAACGCATTTGTCCTAAAAACCAGCGGTGGTAACGTCGAGCGAATGAGCCAGTACAGTATGATTACAGACCCGATGACATCCTGTGGCTGCTTCGAATGTATTGCTGCGGTGCTGCCTTCAACAGGAGGAATAATGATTGTCAACAGGGAATTTCCTGAGATGACGCCTTGCGGGATGAAATTCTCGACGCTGGCCGGAACCGTCGGCGGCGGACAACAGACACCGGGATTCATCGGCCATTCAAAGCATTACATCAACTCAAGAAAATTCATCGCTGCTGAAGGTGGCATTAAAAGGATAGTATGGATGCCCACGATGCTCAAAGAAGAAATTAAGGATGCTATCGCCGAAAGAGTCAAGGAAATAGGACTGGCGCCGGAAGAATTCTTAGCCAAAATCGCCGATGAGACCTCATCCGCGACCGAAGAAGAGGTTCTGGAATTTATTACCAAAAACGAGCATCCCGTAACTACCTTAGAGCCTATGTTCTAAGGACAGAAGACAGAGGACAGAGAACAGAAGACAGAAAGCCACCGGTGATTAAGAGCGTAAGAGATTTGAATGTGTATCAACTGGCGTATAGGCTTGCTATGGAGATATTTGAGATAACTAAGAGATTCCCTAAAGAAGAAACATATTCATTAACAGATCAGATGAGGAAATCATCGAGGTCAGTCGCTATAAATATACGCGAAGGATATGCCAAGAGGAGGTATGAGCAAGTGTTCATTAGGCACCTAAATGATTCTTTAGGGTCATCTGAAGAAACAAGAGGATGGCTGGATTTTGCAAGAGATTGCAGATATATAACAGAAGATGAGTACAAGAAATTAGATGATAGATATGACGAAGTCAATGCGATGCTTTATAGTTTAACAAACAACTGGCAGAATTTTTCTGACCTCTGATTTCTGACTTCTGACATCTGACTTCCGACATAAGGAGAACTATTATGGCACTAACAGGATTGGATATATTTAAACTCCTGCCGAAAACCAACTGCAAAAAGTGCGGCATGCCTACTTGCCTGGCCTTTGCTATGGCGCTTGCTCAGAAACGCGCCAAACTCGAAGACTGCCCCGATGTCTCAGAAGAAGCCAAAGAAAAACTCGCTGCGGCAGCGGCCCCGCCAATGCGAAAAGTTGTGTTCGGTACCCAGGACAATCAGGTCCAGATTGGACAGGAAACGGTAATGTTCCGACACGAAGAGAAATTTTATAATCCGACCGTTCTGGCCGTAACCGTCTCGGACAAGCTTACCGGCGAGGATTTAACCAAACGCATCGAGGCCGTAAACGCACTCCAGTTTGAGAGGATCGGCATCAAAATCGGAGCCAGGGCCATAGCTCTCGTCAACGACAGCGGCTCGCCTGAGTCTTTTGCACAGGCCGCCGCAGTGGTAAAAGACGCCGGCGATTTTGCTTTAATCTTAGTAACCCAATCACCCGATGCAATGGCCGCGGCGGTAGCCAAAACTAAAGAATCTGTTCCTTTACTTGCCTCAGCCACGCCCGAAACCGCTGAAAAGATGGCAAAAATCGCCAAGGGAAATGGCTGCCCAATCGTTGCAAAAGCCGACTCAATTGAGGCCCTGGCCGACCTTACTGAAAAGATTAAGGCCGAAGGCCTCGAAGATATTGTATTAAACCTCCAGACCACGAGCCTGCAGAACCAATTATTTAATCTGTCAAAGATGCGGGCCTTGGCTCTGAAAAAAGTATTCCGACCGTTGGGTTATCCGACCATATCCTTCGTAACTGACGGCGACGCCGATACACAGGTAGCTTCCGCTATAAGCTTAATTTGCAAGTATGCCGGCATCGTAGTCCTCGACACAGTCGAACCGTATGCGCTCTTGCCCATGCTGACCGCCGTGATGAACATCTTCACCGACCCGCAGAAGCCTGTCCAGGTAGAGCCGAAAGTCTATCGTATAGGCGAACCTAATGAGAATTCACCGATGATGTTCACGACGAACTTTTCACTGACATACTACACCGTGGAATCGGACGTCGAGGCCAGCAGGATACCAAGCTACATCCTCGTGGTAGATACCGAAGGCACAAGTGTCTTGACGGCTTATTCCGGAGACAAGCTCAATGAAAAAACGGTGGCCGATGCTATGACTAAATACGGCGTGCAAGACCTGGTCAAACACCGAAAACTAATAATCCCCGGCTATGTCGCTGTGATGAGCGGCAAACTCGAAGAGGCCACTAACTGGGAGGTCATGGTTGGCCCAAGAGAATGTTCGATGCTGCCTAAATTTCTCCAGGAAGTCTGGAACTAAGTTCATAGTTATGAGTTCATAGTTCATAGACAATGAACTATGAACAATGAACAAGAATGGAAGAGAGCAAGAAGAAAAAATTCACAGTCCGTTTTGAACCAAGCGGCCTTAAGATAAAAGTGCCGGCCGGCACCATTCTGCTCGAAGCCGCCCGCAAAGCCGGTATTTATTTAAGCAGCATCTGCGGCGGCGATGGATATTGCGGAAAGTGCAAAGTAATAATCGATGAAGGACAATTTAAAAGCAAGCCCACCGCTTTACTTACACCGGACGAAACACGCGAAAATGTCGTTCTTGCCTGCCAGACCAAAGTCCTTTCCGATATGACTATAACCGTTCCAAAGTCTCACACTTTGGAAACGAGTCAAATCCTTATGGACACGGACGCCCAAAGATTCAGCGAGCTTGCCGGCGAGGTGCGGGAGGGGATATTTGAGTTCGACCCTCTGGTACGCAAAATCTTCGTTGAGATGTCGCCCCCGACCGTCCACGACCATACGGCTGACCACGAGCGTCTATATCTGGCTATACGCGAACAAATTAACGCCCCTATAATGCAGACCGGCTTCCGTGTCCTTCAAAAACTACCCGGACTGCTGCAAAGCTGCGACTACAAGGTTACCGTAACCATAGGTCGCCGCGGCGAAACTACCGAGGTTATCGAGGTTGAAGCCGGCAACCACTACGAAAGAAACTTCGCTGTCGCTGTTGACCTCGGCACAACGACTGTCGTGGCCCATCTTACCGACCTGACAAAAGCCGCTACAATAGACACCGAAGCCACCTATAACAGCCAGATAAATTTCGGCGAAGACTACATCCGCCGAATCATTTACGCGGAAGAAAACGATGCGTTTGACGAAATGCAAAACCGCATCGTGCACGATGTAAACAATCTGATTGTAACACTGGCAGCAAGGCAGAAAATCGATTTACAGGAGATAACAACGGTAATATTTGCCGGCAACACCGCAATGATTCATTTTCTGCTGAACCTGGATCCGACACGAATCCGCAGAGAACCGTACATCGCCTCAGCCGGCTTTGTACCGCCAATCCGGGCCGCAGAAGCAGGCATCCAGATCAACAAGCGAGGTCTGTTATACTGCCTGCCCAGCGTGGCCGCCTACGTCGGCAGTGACATAGTAGCCGGCGTTCTAACCACGCGAATCTTTACCAAAAAAGGTATCTCACTTTTCGCTGATATTGGAACAAACGGTGAGGTGGTCCTCGGCAATCAGGATTGGCTGGTTTGTGCCTCGAGTTCAGCAGGCCCTGCGTTTGAAGGAAGTGGAGTCAAGCACGGCATGAGGGCTGGGGCCGGAGCTATCGAAAAACTAACCATTCTCGACGATGGCTCTTTCGAACTGAAGATAATCGGGAATACTCATCCGGTCGGCATTTGCGGCTCAGGCCTTCTGGACACCCTTGCCGAATTATTTATAAATGGCATTATTGACCGAACTGGTCGATTCAACCCCAACGGCCAGCCAAGATTAACCGAAGGTGACGAGGGCCGGCAGTTCCAAATAGTCCCGGCAGGTAACGAGCACCAGGAAATAGTAATCACCCAGGCCGACATCGACAATTTGGTTCGTTCCAAAGCGGGTGTCTTCGCCGCCATCAGGGTCCTTATGGAGTCAACCCAGACAAAGCTTGAAGACCTCGATGCGATTTATCTGGCCGGGGGATTCGGAAACTTCCTGAACGTTCGCCAGGCCGTTACTATCGGAATGTTACCTGATGTGCCTTTGGAAAAGATCCAATTTGTGGGAAACACCTCAATCGCAGGGGCCAAGACTGTAATGCTGAGCCGAAAAGCCCTCAAGGCCGCCGAAAAAATCGCCAAAAGTATGACATATTTTGATTTGATGAGTCATCCGGGATATATGGAAGAATTTACGAGAGCCAATTTCCTCCCGCACACGGATTTAGCGCTGTTCCCCTCGGTAACAGCGCTAAAGTGTGAAACGTAAAGCGTGAAATTATAATATTTTGTCATCCTGAGCGAAGCGAAGGATCTAACCAGAGAGTCGGAACAAGCTGCCATTGCATAAGGCAAGAGATTCTTCGCTCCACTTCGTTCCGCTCAGAATGACATACTGGATGATTTATACAAGATACGAAACATGGCAACAACTATTGCGATAAGTGGAAAAGGCGGTTCGGGCAAGACGACTTTAGCCGCTATGATTATCAGGTTTCTGCTGGCCCAGGCCGACAGAAAGGCTGTGCTTGCGGTGGATGCCGACCCGAACTCCTGTCTGGGTGTAATGTTAGGCGTTCAGCCGGCCGCCACCGTCGCAGACATCCGCGAAGATGCACGCACCAAACCACCAAGTAACGCCGGTATGGACAAGGTACGCTCGGTCGAATACGGAATACAACAGGCGATTACCGAGGCCGAGGGCTTTGATTTGCTCACTATGGGTCGGCCGGAAGGACCGTCCTGTTATTGTGCGGTAAATAATATGCTCAGAAAGTTCATGGACGAATTAAGCTCACAGTACCAGTTTGTGATTATTGACAACGAGGCGGGAATGGAGCATCTGTCCCGCCGAACCACCAATAATGTTGACCTGCTGTGCATCGTAGCAGAACAAACTTCCATCGGTGCCCTTACAACCCGGAGGATTTTTGACCTTGCAAAACAATTGCCAATTGTTGTAAGGCAAATCGGCGTTATATGGAACAAAATAGCGGACAGCGGACAGCGTTTAGCGGATAGTGAAAAAAAACTAAACGCTAAACGCTATACGCTAAACACTATTGAGACTTTTGGACATATACCTTATGATAAAGCCGTCTCCGACGCCTCAATGCAGGCCAGGACGGTTTTTGACCTTGCAAATGACAGCCCCGCATTTTTAGCGGCGCGCAAAATACTCGAACACAGACTAATAATAAAGCCCTGACAATGCCGAAAACGTAGAGAAGAAACCTTTTACGCCTTTAGTATTTCCCTCGCTATTATGGTCTAAGGGAAAAATTAAGATGGATAAACCCCAAAAGACAGTTTCTCGTAACATAGGTATAGAAATCGGTGCCATCTGTGGCAAATATTTTCTCAAATCGCAACACCTCCATTACGGATATTGGACCAGCGACCTTCAAGTAAACATAGCCAGTTTACCTATAGCCCAGGAAAATTATGCTAATTTCCTCATTTCACATATTCCGGATGGTGTGAGAACAATTCTGGATGTTGGATGTGGGCTCGGCCAAATACCAAAGAAGTTGGTTGATATGGGGTATCAGGTGGACTGTGTTTCTCCAAGCCCATTTCTTAGTAATCAAGCTCGTGAGCTATTGGGAAACACAAGCCATATCTTTGAGTGTTACTACGAACAGCTACAAACAGAAAATCGGTATGACCTGATTTTGTTCAGTGAGAGTTTTCAATATATTGATATTGAAGAAGCAATCAAAAAAACGCTCGGCTTTTTGAATCAAAGTGGCTACATCCTGATCTGCGATTTTTTCAAAAAAGAAAGCCCATACAAGAGTCCTCTATCGGGAGGACATCCACTGACAAGGTTTTATAACATCGTTTATGAATATCCTCTTGAACCCATTAAGGACTTAGACATTACCAAAGAAACGGCACCAAACCTGGATATTGCGAATGATATGCTTAAAGAAGTCATCGAGCCTACCGCAAACTTGGCACAGCAACTTTTAGACAACAGATACCCTTTCACGTCAAAATTTCTGAAGTGGATGTATAGAAAGAAAATAAACAAGCTCAATAAAAAGTATTTTAGCGGCGAAAGAACCGGCGAAAATTTCAAAAAATTTAAGTCTTATCGACTTCTCCTTTATGAGAAAATAAATTTGAAGAAAGCTTGGCAGCTCGATTTCAGAGACGCTTATCTGGAAAACGTCGGATCAAAGTTTGAGGAAAAAAATAAATTGAGTGCTATAACAAGATTGGCCAATTCCCGCCGCTTTGAGAGTGTCCTAAACTACTTAAGAAAACAACGCACTTTGGCGCTGAAATTAGTCTTTCCTATCATAATCATTGAAAACATTCTCAATGGAAAAAAACCGCATGAGCTGGGTATCCCTGACATCTCCATCATGGCTGTTATCGGCCTCATATTTGTTCTATCGGGAGTTTTTATCAGGTTTTGGGCACGTGGGCACTTTACCAAAGGGCGTTTGTTTACTACCGGGCCTTACGCACTGGTTCGGCACCCTTTATACCTTGGGTCATTCCTGGTAGTATGTGGTGTGCTGTTTCAGCTCAATGGTTGGTTGTTTAACTGGGGTGTAATTATACCTTCATTTGTTGTGTTTTACGGAGCAGCGATTATCTATGAAGAAAGGTCGTTGGAAAAGAAATTTGGAAAGCAGTGGCAGTTGTATAAGGCTAAGACACCAGCCATAATTCCCTCGCTACAAAATTGGTTACTTCCAAGGGAAACTTTCAAATGGAGTTGGAAGACGTATTTAAGTACCCATGAAGCAAAGGTAACTCTAATACTTTTAAGTTTGCCATTGTTAATAGAATTAATGGAGGATTTCGTGTTTGAGAGTATGCTCGGCATCTAATGGAGACAAAATGTTGAGACAAACAGTAAAAAATAAACACAAACAAAATAAATGACTAAATTTACACTAACTGATAGATTGCAAGTCAACGATAATAATTTGGAACCATTTTTGGAGGTCTTAAAATGCCAGTTCCTGAAATTGCAGAGAGATTTACCGGCTCAGTAAACCACCTTACACTTGGGGCGACCAAAGAAGACGGTGGCACTCGAACCTCAACGGTAACCGTGGGCGGAGCGCGTAACGTTGTCTATGGCGGCTCCGCAGCCGATACCGGTGAAAAAGCGGTCATCGCTATGGACGTCCTGGACAGCAAGCCCGAAGATTGGCCCGACGTCCTGCTCGAACCGTATAAAGATGTGCTCGACAGCCCCGGCGACTGGGCCAAAATGTGCGTGGAAGAGTTCGGGGCGGATTTAATTTGCGTAAAATTCGACGGCATTCACCCCGACAAGAATGATAAAGATGCCGCTCACGCCGTCAAGGTTACCGAGGAAGTGTTAAAAGCAGTTGGTGTACCTCTTGTGCTCTGGGGCTGCGGATATGACGAAAAAGACAACCAGGTTATGCCCAAGGTAAGCGGTGCCGCAAAAGGAGAAAAATGCCTCATCGGAACCGTTACAGAGGACAATTACAAATCCTTAACCGCTATCGCTTTGGCCGACGGCCATTATCTCATCACTCACGCTCCTCTGGACATCAACATCGCCAAGCAGGTCAATATCTTAGCTTCTGATATGGGCTTTCCGTTAGAGCGAATAGTAACGTTCCAGGCCACCGGAGCATTGGGATATGGAATAGAGTATGCCTATTCGATTCAGGAACGGCAGCGCATCGCAGCTTTAACCGGCGATAAAATGATGGCTATGCCGGTCATCTGTGACGTAGGTTACGAATCCTGGCGAGCCAAAGAGGCCAAGCTCACAGACGCACCAGGCTGGGGCTCAGCCGCCGACCGAGGCCCGACGTGGGAAACGGCCACCGCCATCTGTTTGCTTCAGGCCGGCGTCGATATAATTCGCATGCGACATCCCAGAGCCGTCGCCACCGTCAAGAACTTCATCAATCAGGTACGGGAAAGTGAATGAGTGAATGGGTGGATGGGTAAATGCGCGAACTCATCTACGCATCAACGCATTCACGCATAAACAAAAAAGAAAGGTGTTTACTATGATATTAATTGCAGAACGAATAAATGGGATGTTCACCAACGTCAAGCAGGCCATCGCAGATAAAGACAAGAAAGTCATCCAGGAATTAGCTAAAAAGCAGACCGACGCAGGTGCTGCATATCTGGATGTGAACGTAGGTACCGCCGCTGCGGACCAGGAAGGAACAATGCAGTGGCTGGTCGAGGCCATCCAGGAAACCTGCTCTACACCTTTGTGCCTCGATTCCCAGAAACCGGATGTTATTGCAGCAGGATTAAAGGTTATTAATGCTCAGAACGGCGTCTTGCTGAACTCAACGCCGTTGAACAAGAAAAGCGACGAAGAAATATTAGACAAATTCATAGAAATGGCAAACCAGGCAGGCCCGAAAGCAAGCATTATCGCCCTTACTATGGACAAAAACGGCGTCCCCCAGGATACGAATAACCGCGTAGCCATAGCAGCAGAAATCGTATCAAAGGCGATGGAAAAGGGATTTGACACCCAGCGGCTGTTCATCGACCCCATCATTCTGCCGGTAAAAGTGCCGAACGCCCAGGCCCAGCCCGGCAGTATCTTATCTGCGATGGACCAGATACAATATCTGTCAGACCCGGCCCCGCATATGACAATAGGCCTGTCGAATCTTTCTCAGGGAGCTTCGGAAAGAAGCCTGATAAACCGAGTATTCCTCGCTATGGCTATTTCTCGCGGCCTCGACTCAGCTATCGTCGATGTCCTCGACCATGACCTGATGAACTTAGTAGCCACCGCTGAAATGCTGATGAACAAGCAAATATATTCAGATTCTTTCCTGAAGGCTTATAGCTCAGCAAAGAAAGCTTAACCTGGCAAAGACATGAAACAATAACCTGGTGAGTAGTAAGTAGAATAAGTGAGCTAAAGTTTGGAGTGCCTAAAGTTATGGAATATTTTTTCACTTTAGCTCACTTTAGGCACTTTAGCTCACTTTAGGCACTTTTCTGATATCCAAATAGCAAAATAGTGCAAAAAAAAAGCTCTACGGTTCTACCTGCTTCGTCAGTTTTCGAGGATAATACGGGGTTCTTGTAAAACTCCATGTATCCTTAGGCAGGAGCGTAAAAACGCCATGCGAAAGATTTAACCAATACGATATATAAGGAAAGACCTATGAAGCTTGACGCAACAAAAATGAAGGACTGGCAGATCGCAGAAGCTGCCGAGGAAGAAATGAAACCTGTTAGCCAACTGGCCGAGGAGATGGGTTTAAAGGAAAGCGAGCTTATCCCAATGGGCCGTAAGTTGGCTAAAGTCGATTACCAACAAGCGCTTGCCCGCCTCAAGGGTACTCCGACGGCAAAGTACATTGATGTTACCGCCATTACACCAACACCTCTGGGCGAAGGAAAAACAACCACCGCCATCGGTCTGATTGAAGGCCTGGGTAAATTGGACAAACGCGTTGTCGGAGCAATCCGACAGCCCAGCGGCGGGCCTACCTTCAATATCAAAGGCTCAGCCGCCGGCGGAGGTCTGGCACAGTGCATCCCGCTGACACCATTTTCAATCCGCCTTACAGGGGATATCGACTGTATCACAAACGCCCACAATCTCGCTATGGTTGCCCTGACCTCGCGCATGCAGCACGAACGCAACTATGACGACGCCCGCCTGGCAAAAAGCCATCTGAGGCGAATAGACATCGACCCCGAAACCGTGCAAATGAAATGGGCAATGGACTTCTGCGCCCAAGCCCTGCGGAACATAACGATAGGAAAAGGCGGCAAGATGGACGGCTACGAGATGGAGTCCGGTTTTCAGATAACCGTCTCAAGCGAAATAATGGCAATACTCGCTGTAGCAAAGGACCTGAAGGACCTGCGTGAACGCATGGGAAAGATAGTCGTAGCCTATGATAAGAAAGGAAATGAGGTGACCACAGCAGACTTGGAAGTTGATGGCGCGATGACGGCCTGGATGATTGATGCTATTAACCCCAACCTGTTGCAAACAATTGAAGGTCAACCAGTCTTTGTGCATGCTGGTCCCTTTGCCAATATTGCTATTGGACAAAGTTCTATCATTGCTGATGAATTGGGTGTCCGATTAGGCGATTATCATATAACAGAGAGTGGATTTGGCGCTGATATCGGGTTTGAAAAATTCTGGAACCTCAAGTGCCGATTCTCCGGCATTAAACCAAATGCCGTCGTTATTGTAGCAACAATTAGGGCGCTTAAAATGCACGGCGGTGGTCCAGCGGTAAAACCCGGTATCCCCTTGGATGAAGTTTATACGAAAGAAAATCTAGGACTGTTGGAAGCAGGCTGTGATAATTTAATTTCCCATATTGAAACAGTCAAGAAGAGCGGTGTCAGACCAGTGGTTTGCATTAATAGTTTCTATACGGATACGAAAGCTGAAATCGCACTCGTAAGGAAAGTAGCAGAAGAAAACGGCGCTCTCTGTGCATTGTCAGAACATTGGTTAAAAGGTGGCGATGGAGCAATTGAATTGGCGGAAGCGGTAGTTTCAGCCTGCGATGAAGAGAATGATTTCCATTTTCTCTACGAATTGGATACGCCACTCAGAAAGAGAATTGAATTGATTGCGAAAGAGGTATACGGCGCAGATGGTGTTACCTATACCGACGCCGCGCTGGAAAAAGCCAAGATGTTTGAGGCTGACCCAGATGCAGGAAAACTCGGCACCTGTATGGTTAAAACGCACCTGAGCCTTTCGCATGACCCCGACGTTAAAGGCCGTCCCACAGGATGGGAGTTGCCCATCAATGACATACTCATCTACAAGGGAGCAGGATTTATTGTGCCAGTAGCTGGCGCCGTTAAACTTATGCCCGGCACATCCTCAAGTCCTGCATTCAGAAAGATTGATGTAGATGTAGAAACTGGAAAAGTAGAAGGACTTTTCTAACAGTTCAATGGTATTTTCTAGTATTGGAACAGAAGGCGGCTGAGGCCGCCTTTCTATTTTTGATAAGAATAATGGCAATTCAGTCATTACAGAAATCTTGAATCATCATTAAAATTGATGATAGGGGTGTAGTTGATGGAAATTCAAC
>CAYTND010000023.1:0-12782 GCA_964438965.1 uncultured Pirellulales bacterium | reverse complement strand
TTGGAGAACGGCAGAAGTTCCAGGCTAACCTTCGCGTCTCATTCAGATCTTCTGGCGTCAGCGCTTTGGTGAATTCACAGAATAATGCGATGGGAGCATCGGTGCTATCATCGAGCGGATTCCCAACAAGAACACTCACACGCACTTGGTCGTTTCCAAGCTTGCGAGCAAGTGGCTTTTCTATTTTCAGACGGGCCAGACGGGAATAGACAGCGGGACCTGCCCCAGGTGGCTGAACAATGTGGTCTGGTTTGGGCCACTGTAACCGCTGATGAAGTTTATTCAGTAGAGACGAAACCATTGCCTATTATCCAGTACGCCAGTTCCTAGTAGACTATCCTTTGCTGATAGACCAGCAAGATTCACGAGTGGCCATAATACAGTAGGCGAAGCATTTAGGCAAGTGCATTTGCCTAAATGTGCTTTCGGTTTTTATGGGAGAGGGGGAAAATATAACGGCGTAAACCCCCAGCACAGGTCTGGGGGCTAAACAAAGCTGCCAAGTAAATCGGCGGGGTAAATATAACGGTATGAACCCCACAATAAATTGCGGGGCTAAATATCTGGATTCGGTATCAGCAGTTAGGAATAAGCCTGAGAAATTCTCCCACAATCTTTGTGACAATTATGATTCTTGTTGGTTCTGTAGTTCGGATAGTGTATAATCATATAGCTACCTTGCCGGTTGTCTGGCAGGCAGAACAAGAGCATGACCGCTCAATGGCGAGTCGCCGTTAGATAAGGACTTGTAAATAAATTATCTTCCATTTTTGGCTGGCTGCGGCTGCGGCTGCGGCTGGCGGTGTCAGCAAAACTCGGACTACCAACCAGTAGGCCTGCGTTTTGCTTCCTTGCCAGCCTTGTCCTCGCTCAGCCAAAAACGAAACCTAATTTCTTTACCAGTCCTAAGAAAGGTGTATTTTGCCATAGGTGAAGGAGGCGAGACATGGAGGGAATATCGAATATCGAACAAGGAATATCGAATGATGAAGGACAGAAGGGGGAAAACGGTTATCAGGTTAACAGGAAATCAGGTTGTAGCACCGTCAGGTGTCCTGTGGAGATACCAGGAATCAGGATATCAGGTCAGTGGTTCGAAAAATCGCACCATACATAGAAATACCTGTCACAAAAATGTTGAAATTGAGATGAAGTTTTGGTACAGTGGGCCTTGAAGCTTGCAGGAGCATATCAATGAAGTGTATATGGGGAATCTCGGTAGAAAAAACAATTCCCAATCGGAAGAAAAGGAGGTTCCCAAGGGGTTTCACGCTCATCGAGCTGTTGGTCGTTATAGCGATCATTGCCGTTCTCATGGCGATATTGATTCCGACCCTTCATCGGGCCAAAGAGCAGGGACAGCGTGCCACGTGCCTGAGCAATGTCAAGCAGCTTACCCTTGCGTGGATAATGTACGCATATGAGAACGAGGATAAGATCGTTAACGCGAGCACCTTCTTCTCACGACCGGGCGAGCCGGCCTGGATCGGCGCTCGTTGGCAGGTTTCCGGGACCGCTAAAGAGCTGCGCGAACACCTCAAAGACGGGATCCTCTACAAATACTGTAATGATGTCGATATTTTCAAATGTCCCACGGGGATTCGTGGAGAAGTGCTGACATACGCGATCGTTGACGCGATGAATGGCGCGACGAGCATACCGGGAACCAAGGACTTGATAATCAAGCGGTTAAGTCAGATCCGCAGGCCGGGAGAGCGGTTCGTATTTGTTGACGAAGGCAAGATATCGCCCGATAGCTGGACCGTGTTCTACGACCAGGAAAGCTGGTGGGACCGGCCGATGGTTCGGCACGGGGACGGTACGAATTTCTCATTCGCCGATGGACATAGCGACTACTGGAAATGGAAAGACCCACGCACAGTGAAGCTCGCTGAAATGACAATCTCTCAGAATGCACAGCCGGGGAACCCGGATTTGCACGCGGTCCAGAAAGCAGCCTGGGGGAAGCTCGGCTACGAACCCAGCAATTAAGTTGATTACTCATATGAACACCACAAATAAATTAGACCACGGGGTGCATCAAAGTGATTTTAAGGCGTTGCTTTTGAGGAAGCCTTTCACAAAAGAAAGAAAGGATGGCTGATGCACAAAAGAAGCGGTTTCACGTTAATAGAGCTACTCGTAGTCATTGCCATTATAGCGTTGCTGCTGGCTATTTTGATGCCCGCCCTTCGCAAGGCCAAGGGGCAGGCCCAGATGGCGGCCTGTTCCGCTCAGCTACGGCAGTTTGGACTGGCCTGGAATCAGTATGCCGACGACAACGACGGCTTTAATATTGAATATGCGCCTTCCTCACAATGGGCCAGTGGCGGATTCTGGTTCTATCGATTGGGCCCGTATTTCAGCGCCAAAGATTTCGCCAATGCCCGGGGCGACACCCGTCGTGGTGTTCTAAAGATTCTGAGATGTCCGGCGGCCAGAGTGTGGAGAAACAGATATAGTGACAGTTCTCCACTGTACGGGGCCCACGACCTAGCCTGGCGATGGCGCTCACAGGTCGGCGCCCAGGGACGAGAAGAGGTACATGAAGGAAGCTATACGCTGAATGGCTGGATGCAGAACCTCAGCGCGCAACGCAAGTCGGCTTACGCCGCGGAACGGGTCAGGAACTATTACTTCAAGTATGATGACGCCCGTGGCGAGAGTCCCTTGATATCCGACGGTGGATGGGTTGATGCGTGGCCGGACAATCCGCACGTAGCCGAAACACACATGTTCCTCGACTTAAAGGGTTCGGGAATCCCCGGTGGCACCTATCGAATGAGCCCCAACCAGCTCACTCGTATCCTCCTTGAGCGCCATGGAAGAGGAATCAATATCCTATTCAAGGCCACACACGTCCAGCGGATTTCGCTGGAGAAAGTGTGTCAGTACAAGTGGCACCGGTACTTCACGCCGGTTGCTGAACTGGAGCTGCCGTAGCTCGGCACACCGTGTAGGGTACAAAAACTCATAATGCTTTTAACCTCAACAGCTTTTTCAGTCGAATGACTTGCCGGTAACCTCAATCTTTGAAAGCAAATTCTTAGCCAGGGAAATACCTTCTAAATCTGGAATGATATAGCTTACACTCTCGGTTTGGTCTGTCCTGCCTATGAGCTGGGGAACGCTCCGTTGACCTGGTATGGCTGTGATTTGCCCCTTGTAAATGATAGAGGGTTGCCCATTTCCGTGCTGGTCTCGTCTTCCATCTTTCAATACAGTTGCGAAGGCATCGTTGTAGTCACCGGAGACATTTATCTCAATATAGTAGTTCCAGGTGCTATTAATAGGAACCTTGATTTCACTGGTAAAATGCTCCCGTGGGGTTGCTCCAGTTACCCCATCGACTACCGGATTCTCAGGGGTTGGAAAACTGCTGCTTCGGGTCTCTTTTTTCCAGCGACTTACCCAGTATGGAAGCGATACGGGACGGGTAATCTTGCCGCCCCAATTACCGGTACCGGTTTTTTCAGTTACCCATATGGTTTGGATTTTTGTACCTTCCGCGTCCTCAATCCAGATAGCAAATTGAGGAGGCTTTTTGTACTTTGTCTGTTTGTAGATACCTGGATTGAGGTTTAGTGAAAAATACAATGTTACCTCTTTAGAACTTTCGGTCGATTTACCTTCCTCAGTAATCAGGTTTTGGCAACCAATAAATCCACAAAAAATAAAACAAGTACAGGTACAAAATAACAGGATGTATCTACAGTATGAATTCGATCTCATTCTGAAAAAAGCCTTTGCTATCTGATTAAGAGGTTTGTTTTTATCCCCGGCGATATTATAGATGCACAATCTGAATAGCTGCTATCCCTTGTCTGTCCTCATTAAAACCGTGAAGCTCTTAGCAGCCGTCTTCCACCGACGCGGTGAAACCGCCCGCATATGCTATACCAGCCTCATCTTGCGGAGGTTCCTGAGACACTTTTCGACGCACTTTAGAGGCGGATAGGCGTAACTCTCTTGTTCGACAATGTACCACTCGGTCTGGCCGACCGCTTTGCAGAGAGCGAAAAAGGCCTTCCAGTTGACGTCACCCTCTCCGATGAGAGCTTTTTTGTTCGTCATGCTGAATTCCTTTACGTGCACGGTGATCGCCCGACATTACTATACTGGTATTTTCCATTAGAACGTCCTCAGCTACACTCTGAGGAGCTTCTCCTCCAGATTATAACAAATTCGACACAGTAGTCCAGGAAATCTTCGTCACCTTGTTGTTTCGTTCACACCTCAAGCACCCGCCTTTGCGTGCTCTACTTATCCAATTGGACCCCGCGCAGCACCAGTCGATCAAAACGATAAGGCGATTCCCCAGCCGCCCAGGCCATGCCACGAAGTAACAGGATGCGGAAATATGGGTCATCAAAGGTCCAGGTATAATGCCCAAGTATGCAACTGAAAACACGTCCTTTGCCGTGTTCATAAGCGTAGAACATTGGTTCCGGCTTAGTCTGCTGGGAGTCCTTGCTGATTGTCTCATTGGAGGTTCCCAATACAGTGACTTTGCTGAGGTCCCCCTTCAAAGGCCAATAGGCCTCGTCCAGGAAATGAATTGTCCTGGGCAGACCTAAACAGATAGGGTGATCCGGGGCAGCAATCTTCAACTCTATCGGACCGTGACGCCAGCGGGTATAGTCATATTCCCACGCTAATCCTATGAGCTTTGCAGCTTGACCTACGATATCCTTGCCCTTGGGAATGATCACAGCCGGGTGCAGGATGACAAAACCTCCACCTCGTGACAAGAACTCTTCCAGGTCCTCGAGTTTCTGTTCGTCCCACTGGACATAACAGAACGCGGCAATCAAATTAGCCTTTCTGAATTGTTCCTTGTTCGGCCATCCATAGGCCGTTGAGACTTGCACTTTCACTGCTCCGGCCAAGACCCTTTTTTGTTTCTCCTTTGGGGCCGGACCATAGAGATTGACCTGTTTTTCCTGCCCAGCCTTCTTGCCCCCGAGTAAAACCGCCCAACGCTTCTGCCATAGAGGATAATCGTGCTCGTTGGGGCCGTGGTCCTTCTTGAACGCAACAAGAACAACGTTGAGCTCGCGAAGCTTCCGTCTTGCCGGCGGCTTTGGAGCTTTGGCAAGGACCGCTTCAATTTCGCTTCGGCTGCGCGGTTTTGGCGCCTCAGCCGCCCATAAGCCTGAGGCGATCTGCGAGCTAATAGTCGCTGCAATCAATACATAGATAGCTGCTTTGCTTCTCATGATTTTTCCCTTTCAGTTCACAACATCTACGGTAAATGATATGTACTCCTCAACGCGTGCATTGCCTTGTTGTTACTTACAAAACGATGATTACAAAGTCCGCTATATTTTGCTGCAATCAGGCCGAATTGCAAGGGAAATAAGTACGGTTAGCAGCTAATCTCCATAATATGCACGTTGCTTTGCCCACCTGTTCTTCTTACGAGAACATAGAAGTGTCCGCTTTTGCTACAAGAAAGCAGGAGATTGAGTTCATCCCCCTCAAAGACTTCTGACAAATAAGTGGAATGTACAAACCGGACATACCCCCTGAGTTTGAATGCTCTTCTCAATGCGTCAATGCCCCATCGCACATATTCTGTATTATTCACATGCCCATTTAAATCGATTGAACTGTAGGGCACACGTAGCCGCTCAACTTCGTTATAACCCTCTTTCGGTTCTAATCTTTTTAGTTTTCCCGGTATCGCTTTTGGCCCGGTTCTAGGCAAACTTAAATCGAGATGAAATAAATTCTTTGGCCGGTTGTTCTTTTTATCCAATATCATCCATTGGCTGCCGGCTCTGAACAGCTCACAATCATATTGGTCCCTGCCAACAAACTCTCTTGTAGCTATTAAACGAGTATGCCCGCTCGGCCATGTTTTGACGGCAAATTCATCATTCCATTTTGGTAATCCAACGATTTCTATTCTGAAGTTTGACAGGACCCAATAGCTATTCATTTCATTCAATCTGCCAAATCCAAAGCCAAGTTGTTCCGCGTGGAGAGCTGCGACTTCTTGTAAATACTGCATCAGCGAAACTATCTTAATGTTTCCATTAACCTGGCACTCACAGGTTTTAACCGTAAATTTGTCTTCACGGACATCCATAGTCCTGGTTAGCCCTCTTAATAGTGCTTCAGAATCGTTATAAGCTCGTCGGTTGTTCCAAGACCGAATTGTTTTTCAGCAATTCCTGACAAGATATGTTGAGCAGTATGTTGGCTTGCTGTATAGAACCTATGTTGCTCATTCACACGAGCAATGTATTTACCATCACTAAGAGGTCTATCAAGTGTGTGAACTATCTGGCCATTGACAATTTCAACATTGCAAACGTTGGCTTCGCCGATTGCACCTTTGTCAGCCGGTTGGCCACCTTCATCAGGATGGAAAATGATTGGGTCGATAGTAACTTTGCCGTCGGCGATTGTTTTGACTTTAACTTCAGCCTCAAAAAGCTCAGGACTCATCCAATATAGTCTTTTCATAACCAGATTATAACAGGCCACCTTTTTTCCTCAAGTCATATTCGGATGCCTGGGCTCCGTCGGACGAGAGTGGCCGGCTCCTCCGATTGACATCAATGGTCCGAAGCAGCCGCATTTCCTCTTCTCAAATAATGGCTGCTTTTCTTGGTAAATGATGGTACAATTTTGCCAGCAGTTAAGCCGGGAAAAAGGCTAAAGCGACATTTGACATAGGCATTTGTTGTAGAATTTCATATTTTTAGCTTTATCGAATGCCCCGACTCTGAGTAAGCCGAACCTGCACCGGTAAGAATAGAAAAAGTCAATTTTAGCAAAGGAAAACGCCATGTTACTAATTGACAGAATCAGATTTCACCCGGCAAATTTAGTTGCCGTATGTTTTGTTCTTTGTTTATGCCAATCACAGGTCGTCGCGTCCGAATATCAGAATGCGGATTCGGTGGACATTTCGTTTAGTATAAAGAAAGAGGTCCTCCACAAGATTGACCCACGCATATTCGGCCAGTTTATGGAAAGGCCAAGCTGGGGTGAGATTGGTGTCGAGGGGGCACTAATTCCCGGGACACGGAAACTCCAGCCCCGGGTGTTGAAGCTATTAGAGGAAATGGAAATACCTGTGATCAGATTTCCTGGTGGGACAGATGTGGATTTCTTAGACTGGCGCGATATGGTCGATAACGTACCAGGCCGTGCGGCTCAGCGACCTGTCAGCACCGGCCATCGTGGACACAAGGTGACCAACAACTTTGGCTATGATGAGTTCCTTCAATTTTGTGAAGATGTTGGCGCAGAAGCTATCCTTGTGGTGAATTTTCGTGACGCTCTGCTCAGGAAAAAGCCCCTGAGAGAAGCTGCCATGCACGCGGCAGCATTAGTTGCCTACTGCAACGCGCCTGTTGGAGCCAAGTTGCCGGAAGGGATGTATAATTGGCCATCTTTGCGAGCCAGAAATGGCCGAGCCAGACCCTATAAAGTGAAATATTTTCAAATCGGCAATGAAACCTGGGCTTTCATAAAGCAGTTGAGGCAGAGCATGTCTGATGAGGCACCTCAGTTTTATGTTAAATGTCTGGCCGCATACATTGAAGCCATGCGGTCAGTAGATCCTTCTATTGAAATTATCGTCGATGGCCATGATGGCAACATGTCCGGGATTGTCGAACAGGTACACAAACAACTGGGGGACAAAGTATCCTATTTTGCTACACATTTCTATTCACCATGGGCCATTACGAAAGCGGTGAAAAACGGCAGAGAAGTCCCAATATATGAGATTTCCGCGGAAGAAATCTGGTACACCTGGGTTGCTGCAACACGGTTCGATGCAAATGGTCAGTCGATTATTAACCACCCCGGCATAAATACAGCGCGAAGACTTGGCTACAGGGTAGCCGTAACCGAATGGAATTGGAATGGCTGGTTGAGGTACAACGGCCCCAGGCCGGCATTGGATTCGGGCTTTGCCAAGGGGCTTGGCGCTGCCGGATATCTTCATGCTTTTATGCGAGCGGCAGACGTGATTGAGCTGGGCTGCCAGTCTATGCTCGTAGGTAACTCCTGGGGCATCACAAGTATAAGAGCAGATGCGGAAGGTAAGATTCCCCCTTTCTATATGCCCACCGGCCAAGTAACCATGTTCTACTCAAAGCACCACGGAGAAAAATTGCTTGCTCTGGTGAGCAAGAACGTGCCAACATACAAACAGCCATATCAAATGGGTGGCATTGGGCCAAAAGGAAAGGTCGCCTACATTGACACACTGGCTACAGCAGATGAAAAACGTATCTATTTTCATGCCATCAACCGGAACTTTGAACAATCGATAGATGTCACAGTTGATGCCTCTGCTTTTGACCTTAAGGACTTCGCCGTACACTACGTACTGGAAGGGCGCCTTAACGATGCACCTGAACAAGATGGAATCAGACAGATCGGCCGGATAACTCAAAGAGACATATATTTTGACAGCAAGAAGTTGACAGTAGCCTTGCCGCACAGGTCGGTTTCATGCATCGAGTTCATGCAGAAATGAACATACATAGTAGATTTGCCCTGATATGGTAGTCCGTCAAATTTGATTTGATAGCCTGGAACAGCCCCATATTTTTTTGTGCTTTTTTTCGCATTTTTGAGGGGGAAAAGTTGAAGTTTGCTCATTTGTTGCTGACGAACTGCTGAATTTGGCCGTCGGCTTCAACCGCTATTCGGAAACCTACGTTGTAAACTTTCTGCCATGCCGGATAGCTCAGTCTCGAAGCCGAACGGCAGCGTTTCGGCCTGTCATACCACGAGCCGCCACGAGCTACTTTTCCGCCATTATCACTAATATCGTTTCGGCCATCGTTATCGGTGTACGGATAGGGTTTGTACAAAGAGCGGGTCCACTCCCAGACGTTACCGTGCATATCATGCAGGCCCCAGGCATTTGGTTTGTAGCTACCCACCTCTGCCGTCACGAGTTTCTTATCATTGAATCGGGCATCCCTGGGTACCAGATCCGGTGTGTATTGGTCCCTTACGTCGTACACGAGGTCTCGTATGGTAAAATCAGCCATATTCCCGAACTGCGAGAAGTCCGTGTCAAGGTCGCCATAATATAGGGGAGTGCCGGTGCCTGCCCGGCAAGCCCATTCCCACTGAGCTTCGGTAGGTAATAAGACCTTTTGCCCAATCTGTTCGGAAAGCCAACGACAGAACTCCACAGCTTCTTTCCAGGATACACGAACAACAGGCTGTTTGGGTTCGTTCAGTGCCCAGCCGAGGTCCCACTCATTGAACATCCAGCTTCCTTTATGTTCATACTTACTATCATGCGATGGGTCGAACCTTGCATATTGTTCGTTGGTTACCTCAAACTTGCTCATCCAAAAAGCTCTTTTGATGCTTACCGGTGTAAGCTGCCATTCGTCTTGATAACCATTCTTATCGCCCATCACAAACTGGCCGGCTGGAACGAGAACCATTTCGAGTTTGATGCCGTTGCCAAGGTCAATCGTCCGATGGGTTGGTCCGGCGCTCCCCTGGCGGCGTCTGGCCTCAGCGGCGTCGAACGGCCATTTGGCAAGCCGGGGGACATCAGCTTTTGGTCTTGAGGCAGGTGTGGGTTCGACCGGCTCAATTCTTCTTTCGGGCATTTCGGGATAGACCTCCGGGTCTTCAATTGATCCCCCATAGAGCTTGCGCAAGTCCAGGCGGCGTCTGTGGTCGTTCCTCGTTTTCTCCAGACCGACGACCTCTCTCCAGGTTCCGTGACAGGGAGCATTCAAATCGATCCATGTCGTGATGCGCTGCCAGGCCTCGGCATCAAGACGAACACCGTGATGACCTTTATTGAGCATCTGGACCAACTCGGTCGTGTTGGCACAGAATTCACCGGGTGCCAGCAAGCGCAAATCACTTTCAAGCCCCCCCACTCTTGTGAAACTGCGCAGCGTGATATAAGACGGCTCGAAGACGCCGCCGTACTTTTTAACGAACTCTTCCCGTGACAGACCATAGATAACATTGGCTTTCGGGACTCCATTTTTATATGCGATGAACCTACCCTGATTACCCCGCAGGTCGGGAACATTTTGGCCGTCGTTGCGTTTGCCGCCGTTATGGCACGAGACGCAGTACTTGTCCAGAACAGGCTGGACCTCACGTCTGAAACTGAAACCCCTTTCGGGTCCATACCAGGGTTCTATTTCAGACGGCTTGTTACGTGAGGCAATAGTCCGGAGATTCGGAGGACCGGCGTTCTGCTTCTGGTGACATCCGATACAGGAGACAAACTCTCCGGGCATGGCAGTCATCCAGCTTCGCATTAACTGCAGGGCCTTGCCCTCGGCATCAAGCGGCTGGATGGATATGGGTGTGTTGGCCGGGACACGGAATAGAGCCGAGCCGTCTTCCTCGACAGGTACTGTGCCCATTATGCGCTTTGGCTCCCAGGGACCGTCAGTACCGACACGATGATTGATTCCTGCGATTTTGTGATAAGCGAAGTGGTAGGTGAACAATCGCAGTTTTTTGACTGTACCGTGCGGGACGCCTTTTAAGCCGGGACCTTCATAAATGTTCTCAAGATAAACGATGGCATCTTTGCGGCTGAGGTCAACTTTGTCGGGAATGACCGGCGGTCTCTTTATCTTTCGTAGCGGAATTGGCTCAAGCAACGCATAATCCTCGATCTCCTTCAAGAGGAGGATGTTATCGAAGACATCGACCAGGTAGATGCCCCAAAGGTCGTTGGGTCTCGGCTTGCAGGAAACGAGGAAATACCTCTCGCTGAGGGGCCAGGGATGAAGAAATTTCGGCCAGGTGTCTAAAGTCAGCTTGTCCTGTATGAGAGGCTCTACTTTTCGACCATAATTAGATATTCGCTGTACGACCCCGTCAGTGGCAGTTCGGCCTAAGGGGGGGTCAAGGATAATAAGCTCACCGACTCTTCCGACGTGATGGCCGGTCACGATGCCCACTACTTTTGTGGGATGGTCAGGTATCGGACGGGCGAAAAAGATAGCATTGGGCCAGTAGCCGCCGCTGCCGTAATATTCCTTTTGTGTGGTACCGTCCGGGTTCATAGTAAACAAGAACCGGGCCCAGACGTGCGGAATGTCGGTGTATTCCCATCGCAGGTAAAGAATGCGTCCATCGTTCATCATCGTCGGGCAGAAGTTATGGTCCTGCTCGAAACATATCTGGCGGACATTCCTACCGTTGGCGTCCATGAGATACATCATACCCACATTGACAGAGGCATTGCACGGGACGCCCTGGAACGGCGCGGTTGAGATAAAAGCAATCTTGCCGTTTGGCAGATAGCACGAGTCAAAATTGTGGACATCGGGCTGGTCGTTCGGAGAAACCTGACGCAGATTCGTGCCATCGATATTCATCTCAAAAACCTGCCAGAGCTTACGACTGTCCGGCATTGAGAACATTATCTTTTCGGCGTCAAAATGCAAATCCACCTCGTTGAGGAGCCTTCCGGCCGGGGGCCTGTACACCGTGGTGAGACGACCTTCGGGTCGTAGGGGCGAGAGAATAGATATCTCGTTGTCCCAGCCGTCGGTGTTCGGCATTGTCTGAAGCTGCCAGGAACTTTGCTGCGGCAGGCCGAGGAATTTGCCCAATCCTTTATCGTTTTCCTCATCACCAGTAGCCCGGCGAGGGTCATCAAGCGGCTTGCGTTTAATAAGCAGGAGTTTGTCGAAGTCAAGCAGCGGATTCGAAAGCAGAGCCTGCCGCTGGAGGGCTATAATTTCATCTACCTGCCTGGCTGCCGCCCTACCGCCCAATCCCAGTGCCTTTTTAATCTCCGGTAGGCGTTTTTCATAGATATCAATGGCTCTAAGGTATTTCCCACCGTTGGTGTACTTCCCGGGGAAATTCTTCATGAGGTCCTTTACAGCCAGTCTCATAGCGGTGAAATTGACAAGTTCCAGGTCAGACTTGGCCTTGGCAATTCGGTCAAGTCCGCCTTTGGCAGAGGTATTTACTTTGGATTCAGCCGGTTCGACGGCAAATAATTGAGGAGTGGCTGATAACACTAAGAAGTATGCAGTAAAACAGAAAAGAGCTGTCAAAGCGGTTTTTTTCGCTAACTTCTTTGTTTCTACCTCCAATAAGAATCTTTGGGACTTTCTCTGCATTAGCTTCCTTCACCAGTCCTAATAGATGTCCCTCTGGCAACTGGGACAATATTCGAAACAAAGAATAACAGAATCTGCGACGAATTGCCAGAAATATTTGAGAGAACAGTCCTCGCAAAATTTTCATCTTCTTGCTTGATGAGCCTTTGGATTTCAGATAGTATATGTTTTTATTCTTTGGGCCTGTAATATAAAGTGGCATCTTTCTTCGCCACTTTATATGTTGGAGGGCTACTTTTTACCTACAAAAACAAATGCACCCGACTCAAAATCGAGGAGCTGAATCGACCTGAGCTACCTAACGTCCAGTTCAAAGCTCTCCGAATGACTGTTAAACTCCGGGGCGTACATACACTGGATGCCGGCAATGCCCGTCTGGTATTTTCCCTTGTGTTGGATACGGGTGCTGTACTCAAAGACATACACGCCCTTGGGGAGATAGTCCATGAAAAAGTGCGTGGCGGTGTCACGCGTGCTCTCATAGTAGGACAGACCGTCCTGGTATCGGTAGCCACTGAGAACATTGACCGGTTCGGTGCCGCTGCCCCGCTGGTCTTTGAGGTGGACGTACTCCATATCGCGGTCCACCCGTAATTCGATGCGTACGACCAGCTCGTCGCCCACGGCAAGCGGACCTTGAACCGGATGCAGGACCTGGCCCTGGGCGGTTGT
>CAYTND010000022.1:1912-12794 GCA_964438965.1 uncultured Pirellulales bacterium | reverse complement strand
TAAAGTTCTTAAACAGGAAGGTTTCAAAGTTGTTCTTGTAAACAGCAATCCCGCCACGATAATGACCGACCCCGAAATGGCGGACAGAACATACATTGAGCCCATCACGCCCGAGATTGTCACCAAGATAATTGCCAGAGAAAAGCCCGACAGCCTCCTGCCCACATTAGGGGGGCAGACCGGCCTGAATACCGCTGTAGCATTGGCCGAGAACGGCGTATTGAAAAAGTATAATGTCCGGATGTTAGGCGCGAATCTAAAGACCATTAAAAAGGCCGAGGAAAGAGACCGCTTCAAGAAGGTAATGGCCGAGTGCGGGCTTGAAGTCCCTAAAAGCGGATACGCCCATTCCTGGGAAGAAGCAAAAAAAATTGTCGAATACGTCGGGTACCCGGCTATTATCCGTCCTTCATATACATTAGGCGGTACGGGCGGAAACGTCGCATATAACACCAAGGAGTATGACGAATATATACACTGGGGCCTGAACCTAAGTCCCAAAAGTCAGGTCCTTATCGAAGAATCTGTTATCGGGTGGAAGGAATATGAGCTTGAGGTGATGAGGGACAAAAAGGACAACGTTGTTATTGTCTGCTCCATCGAAAACCTCGACCCAATGGGTATCCACACAGGCGACAGCATCACGGTTGCCCCTGCCCAGACGCTTACCGACAAAGAATATCAAATAATGCGCGACGCCGCTCTTAAAATCATAAGAGCAATCGGCGTGGAGACCGGCGGCTCGAACATACAATTTGCCGTCAATCCCGACAACGGCAGGCTTTATGTAATTGAGATGAACCCGAGGGTTTCGCGAAGCTCAGCCCTTGCTTCCAAGGCGACCGGATTTCCCATCGCAAAGATTGCGTCACTTCTGGCCGTAGGTTTCACCCTCGATGAGATTCCCAACGACATTACCAAAAAGACCCCGGCTTGTTTTGAGCCGACCATCGATTATTGCGTTGTAAAATTTCCGCGATTCACATTTGAAAAATTCCCGAATACCGACCCCCTGCTGACCATACAGATGAAATCGGTCGGCGAGGCAATGGCCATCGGAAGAACATTCAAGGAGGCGCTGCAAAAGGCCATCAGGTCTCTCGAAATAGACCGTCATTCGCTCGATAACCGGCATATCAGCGATTCTTTTGCTACATTTGAGCTGAAGAAAAAGCTCAGAACCAACTGCTGGGACAAGATCTGGTATGTCGCCGAGGCCATACGCAGGAAACTATCAGTTGAGGAAATCTTCAACCTTACAAAGATAGACCCCTGGTTCCTCAATAACATAAAGGACATCGTCAAACTCGAAGAAAAGATAAAACAGAAGGCAGAAGGCAGAAGACAGAGGTCAGAAGACAGAAAACTGAAGACAGAAGACAGAAGTCAGTGTCAGTCAGTGTTACAGTCAGTGCCAGTCGGTATTTTGAAAAAGGCCAAGCAGTATGGTTTCAGTGACAAGTATCTGGCATCTATATTAGGCGTAGAAGAGCAGGAGCTGCGCAAACACCGCCAGGCCCTTGGTATAAACGCTGTCTATAAGACCGTTGACACCTGCGGCGCCGAATTCGAAGCGACTACTCCTTATCTTTATTCGACTTTTGAAGCCGATTGCGAGGCGAACCCGACTGACAGAAGAAAGGTCATCATCCTTGGCGGCGGCCCCAACCGTATAGGCCAGGGAATTGAGTTTGATTACTGCTGCGTCCACGCTGCGTTTGCACTGAGAGAAATCGGCATCGAATCGATAATGGTAAACTGCAATCCCGAAACGGTCAGTACCGATTACGATACTTCGGACCGGCTTTACTTTGAACCGCTTACGTTTGAAGATGTTATCTCTATCGTTGAAAAGGAAAATCCAGACGGCGTAATCGTGCAGTTCGGCGGTCAGACCCCGCTAAAATTAGCGGTGCCGCTCGAAAAAGCCGGAGTAAAAATAATAGGCACTTCGCCCGACAGTATTGACCGTGCCGAAGACCGAAAGCGCTTCAACAAGCTCGTCGAAAAACTCAAACTTCGCCAGCCTTACAGCGGCACGGCAACAATGTATGCCCAGGCGCTCAAAATAGCAGATAAATTAGGTTTCCCCCTGCTGATTCGCCCTTCATTTGTTCTTGGGGGTAGGGCGATGCAGATTGTTTATGACCAGCAGGAATTAAAGGCCTGTGTTGAAGAAGCGATTGAGGTCTCGGGCAAGCATCCGATTTTGATTGATAAGTTCCTTAACGATGCTACGGAATTGGACGTCGATGCCATCAGTGACGGCAAAAGAGTTGTAATCGGCGGAATTATGGAGCATATCGAGGAAGCCGGTGTCCACTCCGGCGATAGTGCCTGCTCGCTGCCGCCGATATCGATAAGCAAAAAGGTCCAGGCCGAGATTAAAAGACAGGCAAAACTCCTTGCCCTGGAATTAAAAGTCAAGGGCCTCATCAACATCCAGTTCGCTGTCAAGGACAATCAGGTCTATATTCTGGAGGTCAATCCACGTGCCTCACGCACTATTCCGTTTGTCAGCAAATCCATCGGCGTACCCTTGGCTAAACTTGCAGCGAAAATAATGACGGGAATGACATTGGATGAGCTGAATTTCACGAAGCAAGTTCAGCCCAGCCACTTTGCCGTAAAAGAAGCGGTATTTCCATTTTTGAAATTCCCCGGCATAGACACTCTACTGGGCCCGGAGATGCTTTCGACCGGCGAAGTGATGGGCATCTCCGATGATTTCGGCATGGCGTTCGCAAAGTCGCAAATTGCAGCAGGAAATACTCTGCCGGTTTCAGGCAATGTGTTTTTGAGTGTCAAAGACAGCGACAAGCCAAGAGCGGTAGAAGTTGCTCGCAAGCTCCACGCTATGGGCTTTAAGATTATTGCCACAAAAGGCACTTGTATTGAATTTATCAAGAACAATATCCCTTCGCAATTTGTATTGAAGATGACCGAAGGCCGGCCCAACATAGTGGATTCCATAATAAATGGTGAAATAGACTTAATTATAAATACTACGCTCGGTAAGCAATCGATAAAGAATTCTTTTTTGATACGAAGAAGTGCCCTCGACAAACAGGTCCCTTACGTAACAACAATAAGGGGCGCTATTGCAGTCGCAAAGGCCATCGAGGCACTCAAACAAAGAAAAGTTGGTGTTAAGCCGATTCAGTTGTACTATCGAGGTCGGAGGACAGAGTGAAAGCTATTCTGTTGCTGGAAGACGGAACCGTTTTTGAAGGCACTTCTTTTGGCGCCAAAGGCCAAAAGTGCGGAGAAGTTGTCTTCAATACAAGTATGACCGGCTATCAGGAGATACTGACCGACCCATCTTACCACGAGCAGATTATCACAATGACGTATCCCCTCATCGGTAACTACGGAACGAACAAAGCCGATTGGGAGTCGAGAAAAATCTTCGCCGGCGGTTTTATTGTTAAAGAGAACTGCGATTATCCGAGTAACTGGCGAAATACAAAATCGCTGAGCGATTATCTCAAAGCCAATAACGTTGTCGGTCTCGAAGGCATCGATACCAGGGCACTCGTAAAGCACATCCGAATCGCAGGAGCGATGAAAGGAATCATTTCTTCCACTGAATTCGGCGTCACGAATCTGAAGAAAAAACTGCAAAAGTATCCCGGCCTTGTAGGAAGGGACATAGTCAAAAACGTAACCGTCAAAAAACCTTACAGTTGGAACAAAGGCGTAATTGACGTATTGAGCAATAAGGAAATCAAACCCCCAAAAAAATACAGTGTCGTGGCTTTTGATTATGGTATGAAGCAAAATATTCTTCGCCTGCTTTGTTCGCACGGCTGTGATGTTTACGTTGTGCCGGCTGATACGTCGGCCAAAGAGGTCTTGGCACGAAAGCCGGACGGAGTGTTTTTAAGCAATGGCCCGGGTGACCCGGCGCCGGTAAGTTATGCAATCAATACCATACAAGAGCTTCTTGGTAGGGTGCCAATCTTTGGGATTTGTCTCGGCCATCAGATTCTCGCACTTGCGCTCGGAGCCAGGACATATAAGCTAAAATTCGGGCACAGGGGAGCAAATCATCCTGTTAAGAACCTCAAGACGGGAAAGATTGAGATAACAGCCCAGAACCACGGCTTCTGTGTCGATATGGATTCGCTAAATGAAAAGCCCATTGAGCTGACGCACCTGAACCTCAACGACAATACGGTTGAAGGAATTCACTGCGAAGCCAAGGCCGCTTTTTCCGTCCAGTATCATCCGGAAGCTTCACCCGGCCCTCACGATTCGAATTATCTATTCGAGGATTTTACAAAGTTAATGAACAAATTCTGATATCTTTAAATTCCACATTACCACACCAGAGCCGAGAGCGTAAGCGACCGGTCAAAAACGTCAAGTTTTTTCTTGAAAATTTCACTTCAATAGTGCAAACTTCCCCTTAACGAGTGAGGACATCTTTGATTTATGGTTCGTGGGTAGGGCGTCTTTATTGCAAAAGCACTTACATGTTGAGGAAGAACGTGTGTTATGTGGGCAGTGAAGTGCCTACGGATTCTTATAAGAAAACCATATAAACAGTAGTTATGTGTATCGTATTACTTTTAAACCGAGGAACGTAAAATGCAAAATTCTACAAATTACTTACATCGTGTTATGGTGATTTTGATTATTATTTTGGCCTTTAATATTTCGCTATGGGCACAGGCTGATATCCCCGGGCCTTCTTTCGAGGAAGTCATTTCGTTACGAAGTGCCAAGAGCCCTAAAGTTTCCCCAGATGGACGAAGTATTGTGTTTGGAATGGGAACTGTAGATTGGAAGAAGAATCGCTATGACAGCGAAATCTGGCTGGTACGCGATGGAGAGGAGCCCTTTCAACTCACACGAACCGCAGATGGGATTAGCTGGTCACCACAGTGGTCACCGGACGGTCGTTGGATAGCATTCCTCGCAGATCGAGGGGATAAAACACAAATCCATCTTATCCGACCTAATGGCGGAGAGGCCCAACAAATTACAGAAGTGGAGAGAGGAGTGAACAGTTTTCGCTGGGCACCTGATGGTTTGAAGATTGCATTTACCATGTCCGAAAAAGACGACAAAGAGAAAAAAGAACGAAAAGAGCGATATGGTGAATTTGCCGTTGAAGACAAAGAGTATCGTTACACCCACCTTTGGGTGGTCGATGTGAAACCGGATCCATGGCCCTCACCAGTAGAGGTACCAAGCTATCAGATAGAGGATTCCAACGATGCCCTGAACGGTGATGGTGATGAACCTAATGTTCCCTATAGTAATTGTGTCAGCCTGCCGAAGCCGAAACAGCTCACGAAGGGGGATTCATTTACCGTTAGTAACTTTGAGTGGTCTCCGGATGGAACTCGGATCGCCTTCGACCATCGTTCCGACCCGTCGTATTGGTTTTTTGACGGAATTACTTCTAATATCTCTGTTTTGACAGTAGAAACGGGTGAAATCAAACCTCTTGTCACTGGGCCCGGGCACGATGGAGGACCTCAATGGTCTCCTGATTCGAAATGGATTGCATATTATACCGCGGCAGGTAATACGACATCGTATTATTATAAAAATGGACAGCTTCATAAGATTCCAGCAGAAGGTGGGAGTTCGACTCGACTTGCTGCAGATATAGACGAGGATGCATATCACTTCATCTGGGCCCCTGACAGCATTTATCTGTTGGTTTGGCAACGCACAAAACATAATGTATTCCGAGTTGATCCTAATACCGGAAAAACAAAGCTCTTTGCAAGCACGCCGGATTATATCTGGTCAATTGATTTTTCTAAGGATGGACGTACACTTGCCTTGTCGGGGCAAACACCTACTTCATTGACTGAGATCTACCGAAGCTCTTTGTCTCCTTTTAATCCGGTTAGGGTAACCAATATGTCGAAGCAAATCGAGGATTGGGAGCTTGGCACAAGTGAGGTTGTCTTATGGAAGAGTAAGGATGGAACGCCAATTGAAGGTGTCTTGTATAAGCCGCATGCATTCGATCCCAACCAGAAGTATCCGCTCTTCGTGGTGATTCATGGCGGCCCGATGAGTATCGACTATCCCGGTGCTGTAACCGGTTCGGCATACCATGTTTATCCAGTTACCCAGTGGCTGGCCAAAGGCGCTCTCGTGCTACAACCCAATTACCGAGGATCAATAGGATACGGGGGAGCTTTTAAATCATTAAATGTCCGCAATATCGGTATTGGCGACATGTGGGATGTTCTTTCTGGTGTAGATTATCTAATCGAACAGGGAATTGTGAATTCGACTCGTATGGGTGCAATGGGATGGAGCTGGGGAGGGTATATATCGGCGTTTTTAACCACTTCAACAAATCGTTTCAAGGCAATCTCCGTGGGGGCCGGCATCACTAACTTGACCACCTACTATGTGAATACAGACATACATCCATTTATTCGCCAGTACCTAAAAGCTACACCTTGGGAGGATCCGGATATATATGCAAAAACATCACCGATGACTAATATTAAGCAGGCATGTACACCCACCCTTATTCAACATCGACAATTCGATAAGCGTGTTCCGATACCGAACGCATACGAATTGTATCAAGGTTTACTGGACATGGATGTTGAGACTAAGTTGGTTGTTTACAAAGGCTACGGACACGGCATAAACAAACCCAAGGAATTGCTGGCCGCAATGTGGCATAACTGGCAATGGTTTGCAAAGCACATTTGGGCAGAAGATGTGGAACTGCCTGTGAAAAGGGAAGCAAAGAAGGATTCCGACTAAAGCAAAACCAGGGCAACCAGCTATATAGTGACGGGAGCGGGTGGTTAAAGAAGACAGGAGACAGTGATTAGAGAATTAGAGATTAGAGAATTGGAAAGAAAAAAGGAAAAGGGTAGAATTAAAAGGTCAGGATATATTTTGCCATTTTTGGTTTGCGGCCGAGGAGCTCGGTGAAGTGATGAATTAAAACCTTCTCTATTTCATTCAGCGTTTTTTCCGGTGATTCGGCTATCAGTTTCAGATTGGCGAGACAATTCGCAGTCCTTTTGGTCAGTCTAATCCTGTCGGGGAAGCCCCCCTCGCAATCTCTGCAAATCAGGCCGTTGGCCGAGCTGCTGAAATAAAACTCGTCTCTCGTCTTTCGTCCCTCGTCCATCATCCCTCGTTTTCGTATATCGTATCTCGTTTTGCAATTCACACAGTAACTTAGAATCGGCTGTAGGCCGACCTCTTTCAGCAGCCCTAACTGGAATAATATCAATAATGCCAACATCTGGTGTTTGTTTTTGTTCTCCTGGGCGTTTTGTAAGAACTGCAAAAAGTCATCGAAAAGTTGTGGGTGTGGGTCGTAGTCGTGGGTAAATTTATTCAACAGTTCTGTGCTGAAAAGACAACAGTTCAGGATGAATAGATTGTTACTCAGGCCGGTAAAACCCGCACCTCCACAGGCTGATTCGAATTCAGTCAAAGTGGCGAGTTTTTCTTTGTTTGAATCGGAAAAAACAATTTTACCATGCGAAAATATTTCAATAGGGCCGTCGAATGCCGATTTAGGCCGTTTCGAGCCTTTGGCGATGGCGCTGATTTTGCCGGCTGCCCTGGCAAAAAATGTTACTATCTGGGATGTCTCGGAATAATCTACAGCGCGTATGCAAATAGCTGTGTCTTTGATTAACACTGACTGGCACTGACTTTAACACGGATTAACACTGACCCCCACCACAGGAGTGGGGGCTAAACAACTAACTCACTAATTCGCTAATTCTCTAATCTTCTGTCTTCTGTATCCTGATGCGCTTTATCCTTCTGGCCTCAGCCGAGGTGATAGTAAACTTCAGATTTTCGTAATCGAAGTTTTCTCCTGTCTTTGGAATATAACCAAGACGCGAAAAGACAAAGCCGCCTATGGTCTCGTAATCTTCATCTTCGGGCAGATTCAATTCGAGCTGGTCGTTTAGGTCGTCGATGTATGTTCTTGCGTCGGCTTCAATGGTGTTTTGGTCTATTTTCTTAATCGGTTCGGGCGGGGTCTCTTCATATTCGTCGGTTATTTCGCCGACAAGCTCTTCGAGAATATCCTCTAAAGTAACGACCCCGGCCGTTCCGCCATATTCATCTAACACTACAGCTATATGCAGTTTTTGATTTTGAAATTCGTGCAGCAACGTTCGCAATGGCTTGCTTTCAGGAACAAAATAAGCCTTTCTTATTTTATCACGTAACTTGAACTCTGTGCCCGTTTTGCCAATCTCTGCCAGCAGGTCCTTTGCATAGACAAGGCCGATTATGTTATCTATATTTTTTTCATAGACCGGAACGCGCGTATGTCCGGCCATAGTGATAGTATCCAGAACCTTTTGCAAATCAGAGTTGACTTCGACTGCTACAATATCGGTGCGAGGCGTCATAATCTCATCGGCGGTGCTGCTGCTCAACTCTAAGACATTTTCAATCATCTCCTGCTCTTCTTCATCGAGCACCCCTTCGGTTCTGCGCCGCTCCAGGGCAGTCAAAAATTCCTCCTGCTTTTCTTCGTGTTGTTCTTGGGGTGTTGTTTCAGCTACGCCTGCCAGGCGCCGGACAAAGCCGTCGTATAATCTAAAGATATAAAGAACAGGTGCCGCTGCAATCGCAAATCCCATCAACAGTTTGTACGTTCGGCTCAGAATTTTTTCACCTGCGTATTTAGCCCAGGCCTGAGGAATTGCCAGACTGAATATCGAAAATATTGCCATCGCAGCAATAAATATAAGAAGATAGCTGATTACAGGATTGGTAGAGTGGCCCGGCGCATCGGGACCTGTGAAAACAGCTACCAACAGCAGTAATATACATATATTCAGGATGAGCCGATATAAATAGCACGTCAAAATCAGCTCCTCAGCCTTTTCTGCCAATTGTTCGGTGAGCTTTTCCGGAGTTGTCTTTTTGTTTTTTGTCTTGAACGCTTCTTGTAATTTGACGTGTGAGAATGTTCGCAGGGCAATGGCATTGACGGAAAAGAACAATGTACCGCCGGCAAGAAAACAAATCAGCAACACTGTCAAACCAACAAAGCCCACTTCTTAATATCCTTTAAATTCTACTAAGAATATCGAATGTCGAACAGGCAATATCGAAGTTCATTATTCATCATTCAATATTCAATATTCGTTCGCTCTTATTATATACCAAACCGTAACCGAGTTGTTGTAAAATTTCATCCTCCGTACCGTGCATTTTCCGGGCCTGGCTCTCTGTGTAGTCGTCGAATCCGAAGTTGTGCAGCAGCCCATGCGTTATGTAGAGTGCCAGCTCTGCCTCGCTTGAATGCCCTCGCATATTTGCCTGTCTGACAGCCATTTCGCCATTGACAATCAACTCGAATAATTTGGGCGACTTCGGCCCCTTGCTATCGGACAAGTCGAAACTTAAACAATCGGTGGTTGATTTGCGATTCAGGAATCGACTGTTTAATTTCCGGATTCGGGCGTCGTCAACTATTGCAATGCTGACCATTGCTTTCGAGAGCTTAAAACGTTTACAGATGGCTTTGACCAATTTTATAAGTTCAGGCAGACGAACCTCTATCTCTTTAAAATTTCCGGCGATGTGAACAGTTATATCCTGGTCTTGTTTAGCAGGGGCCATGGTTGTTAATTGCTCTTTTGCCTGGATTGCTCAGCTTGAGACTGGGCCTCTTCCGGCACATCAGGTGGTTTGGGATATGCGATTCGGCCGTGATAGTGTGCCGCAAGAGTTTTTGATATACTTGCCTCTATCTGGCTTAATTCCCGCAGAGACAGGTCGCATTCATCGAATTGCCCGTCCTGCAGGCGTCTCATAGCCATAGTGTGCACGACTGCCTCAACTTTTGTCGGTGTTACTTCCGGCAGGCTCCTGACGGCACCTTCTATAGTATCGGCTAACATTACAATCGCCGCTTCTTTTGTTCGTGGTTTTGGACCGGGATACCTGAATTCACTCTCGGAAGGCTCATCAACAGTTTTTCCTTTGGAGTTTTTCGTCTTTAATTTTTTGGCCTCGTGGTAAAAATGTTCGATTAATGTCGTGCCGTGGTGTGTCTCGATAAATTGACGAAGCACGCTGGGCAGGCTGTATTCCTTGGCCATTTCTATTCCATCTTTAACGTGGCCCACGATAATCAATTGACTCATTGTAGGGGAGAGCTCTTTATGCCTGCTCGCCAGGCCGATTTCATTTTCAATAAAATAGCTTGCCTTGTTGATTTTGCCGATGTCATGGTAGTAAGCACCGACCCTGCACAAAAGACCGTTGCGATTGATTGCCTCGGCGGCAGCCTCGGCAATGGAACCTATCAAAAGACTGTGACTGAACGTGCCGGGAGCTTCCATAGCAAGTTTTTTCAACAAAGACTGGTTCGCATCGCTATAGTCCAGAAGTGTCATACTTGTTGCTATGTGAAAGATTTTTTCGATTAGCGGAAGCAAGCTATGAATGAGCAGTCCGAACAGAAAAGTGATACCCGCGTGATAGCCCGCGTTCTTAAAGACATAAGCAGGATGCGATTTGTCCGCTAAAAGTCCCAACGCAAGGGCCGTTATAAAAACCACTGTTGCCGCTAAAGCGCTGACTTTTAGCAGTTTCATTCTTGTACGGATTTCCCTCAACGAAAAACAGCACGTAATAGCACCGGCGAACATCGTCAAAAACAGGTTGATACCTGTCAATTGATACAGGTTGATATCTGCCGGTTGATATTTGTCAAATGTTCCCGTGGCAAAACAGCCAAGCAGACAATAAAACGTAATCATACCTATCGCAAAACGCTGATTATAAGCGATTGTCAAAATGATGGCTGCTGTCACGGCACTTCCGGTGGCCCCAGAGGTATGTTTGAACAATAACGCGATAAGTTTGGTTGTTGCCAACAATAAGATAAATAAGC
>CAYTND010000022.1:0-1902 GCA_964438965.1 uncultured Pirellulales bacterium | reverse complement strand
TGTTGGCATCAGATCTGAAAGTTTATTTTTTTGAATAAGCCGACCAGTGCCAGCGCCCTGGCGTGGTTTATTATTATTTTCTTTTGGTAGTGATGAATATAGAAAGCCACAGCGAGACAGATTAGCACCACTACTACAGTTGTTAGTATCAGGTCAAAATAATGAACCTGCTGAATCAGCTCGAAAGTTATAATAGGGACACAGAGGACTACGAAAAGACACCACAGCAGAATCGAGATTAAAGAATCGGTGTCGAGCAGCCGGGTTATTCGCGAAAAACGCTCAGCAGATATATTCTTGCGCACCTGACTTCGACGCGGACTTATTTTCTTCAAAAACGGCATCTGTTTATCCTAATCAGCTTTTGCTTTTCTCTTGTAAGCCTGCACAATATTTTGAACCAACCGATGTCGCACTATATCCTTTTGGCTTAATTCTACGCAACCTATACCTTTGATTCGTCGCAATATTTCAATCGCTCCGATCATTCCACTTTTTTTGCCCGGTTCCAGGTCAATTTGTGTTATATCACCTGTTATTATCATTTTGGAGCCATGACCCAATCTTGTCAAGACCATTAGCATCTGCAGGGCCGAGGTATTTTGGGCTTCGTCGCAGATGATAGCAGCTTCGTTTAGCGTTCGGCCGCGCATAAAGGCGAGCGGAATTATCTCGATAATATCCAGCTCCACAAATTTCTTCATCTGCGCAAAGTCCATCATATCCTCGAGCGCATCAAACAGAGGACGAAGATACGGATTGACCTTTGCCTGGATATCGCCCGGCAAAAAGCCGAGCTTCTCACCTGCCTCAACAGCAGGACGCGCAAGGACTATCCTCCTGATTTGCTTTTTCTTTAGCATTGATACCGCAATTGCGACCGCCAGGTATGTCTTGCCCGTTCCGGCAGGCCCTATACAAAAAGTAAGGTCGTTGGCCAACATTGTTTTGATGTACTTTAGCTGTCCCTTTGTGGACGGTTCAATAACCTTTTTATGAGCATAGACGGTAATGGCCTCGCTGGTCTGGAGAGTTCCGCGTGAATCGCCCTGGCTTATAAAAGCGGTTACATTTGCGGCAGTCAGCGAACGGCGTTTGAGAAGCTGCTTTTGCATCTTGTCGATGACCTCAACGGCCTTATTTACATCTTTTTCTTTGCCCCTGATTATTAAATTGCTCTGCCGGGCAGTAATTTGCAACCCAAGCGCTCCTCGCAAAAGACGAAGATAACTGTCGGCAGGGCCGAACAATTCAAGCTGCCTGTCCGTTGAATCTAATTGTATCGTAACTTCCATCGTATGATAGCAAAATATTTTTTCATTCTTAAAAAGTGCCTAAAGTAAGCTAAAGTGACACTTTGTAAACATAAAGAACAAATACCCAAACGGTGCCGCTACCAGAGGCGAATCGATAATGTCTAATATTCCGCCGAACCCCGGCACATTATTTGCCGAATCTTTCTGCTCAGCATCTCGCTTCATCATAGACTCGACCAAATCTCCAATCTGCCCGATAAACGCAAAACACACGCCAAAGATTACCGCCGACCACCAAACCATTATATCACAACTTAGCGCAAAACCAACAGCAACTATCATTGCGGCAGCAACCGCGCCGCCCATTCCTTCCCAGCTTTTTGAAGGGCTGATTTTAGGCGAAAATTTATGCCTGCCAAACAAACTCCCAATCGCATAAGCCCCTATATCAGCCGATTTTACCACAAAAACAAACATAAGCAAAGGCCGGAGTCCAAATTCGAGCCGCATCGACACACAGAAGCTGCTTAAAAGCCCCAGATACAAAATCGAAAAATAACTCGCTCCGCAATTAGCTAACACCCCTGAAGTCCCGTTGCTTATATATTGGTATAAAAGCAGCGCCAGCAGCACGAAGGCCGACAGG
>CAYTND010000021.1:0-12850 GCA_964438965.1 uncultured Pirellulales bacterium | reverse complement strand
AAACTTGTCTGACGACAGTCAAGAATGGAAGATAATTTATTTACAAGTCCTAAGGAACAGATGCCCAACGCAAAGCAATTGACGAAAAGACAGCTTGCGGTAATAGAAGACCTGTTCAGCGGCGAGCTCGACGAGCAGGCGGTTCTGGAAAAGTATAAGATAAGCAGAAACCTCTATAACAAATGGCAGAGTGACGATAACTTTACTGAGCAGTTCGACAGGCGTATCGCCGGCGCCTATCGTCAAAGTGTTGCTTTGATTGCAAGGTATGCTCCCCTGGCGGCGGCAAAGCTGATTCAGCTTACTGAATCTGAAAAAGCCGAGACCGCCCGCAAAGCCTGTTTGGATATAATCTCTATGCCGATACTCACAGCCAACAGGAAAACTCGTCCATCGAGTGATGAACCCCGTCTTGCGGGGACCCAGCCCCAATCCGCCGAGACTCAGCAGCTCACCGAGCAAACCGCCGGCAGATTATTAGCCGTCCTCGCAGAAGAGAAGGACTATTGACTATTGGCTATTTACCATTTACTGTTTATGACTATGTTCAATTACACTCGACGCGATTTTCTAAGGGCAATAGGTCTTGGCGGGGCAGCACTGGCAACACCAGGGTGGCTTCCGGCCAGAGAAGTGTCACCGGCTCACAAACCTAACATCGTTTTGATTCTTGTCGATGACCTCGGTTACGGTGACCTGTCAAGCTACGGCGCAAAAGATATGAAAACGCCAAACATTGACAAGCTCGTCGCATCCGGTATGCGGTTTGATAACTTTTACGCCAACTGTCCTGTTTGCTCACCGACGCGTGCATCATTGTTGAGTGGCAGGTACCCTGACCTTGTCGGCGTTCCGGGCGTCATCCGCACACACCTCACAAATAACTGGGGCTATATTGCTCCGCAGGCGGTACTGCTGCCGAAGTTGCTCAGTCGAGCCGGATACCACACCGCTATCGTCGGTAAATGGCACCTCGGCCTTGCCTCACCGAACACCCCAAACGAGCAGGGCTTCGACCACTTCCACGGCTTCCTCGGTGATATGATGGACGACTACTACAAGCATCGCCGCCACGGCATCAACTATATGCGGCTGGGTTCCCGCAAAGCGGGGTCCCTCAACAACAAAGAAATCGACCCGAAAGGTCACGCTACCGATTTGTTCACACAGTGGGCTATTGACTATATTCGCCAGCGTTCCGGGTCCAGACAGCCGTTCTTTTTGTACCTTGCCTACAACGCACCGCACACGCCAATCCAGCCACCGGATGATTGGCTCCAGCAAGTCAAGAACCGCGAAAATGACATCAGCGACAAACGTGCAAAGCTCGTTGCACTAATCGAACATCTCGATGACGGTATCGGCAGGGTGATTACCGCTCTAAAACAGTCTGGCCTAAGTAACAACACCCTGGTTATCTTCACTTCCGACAACGGCGGCCAGCTTGGCGTCGGAGCCAACAACGGGCCTTTAAGAGCAGGCAAGCAGGATATGTACGAGGGCGGTATCCGCGTGCCGATGTGCGCCGTCTGGCCGGGTAAAATCAAACCCGGCTCACAAAGCAATCGCGTCGCCCTCACTATGGACCTGTTCCCGACTATCTGCGAGGCGGCGGGCGCTGCTATCGCTCACAAAATTGATGGCCGAAGCATCCTGCCGACGCTGCTCGGTAAGAACCAGCCTGTCGAAGACCGTTTTCTGTTCTGGGTGCGTCGCGAAGGAGGCAATTATGGCGGACGAGCCTATTATGCTGCACGCTACGGCGATTACAAGCTCGTCCAGAATAGTCCCTTTGAACCGCTGCAACTTTATAACCTCAGGGACGACCCACAGGAGCAGCATCCGCTGGACAAAAAACACAGAATGTATCGGAAACTCTTTACTGCTCTGCGCAACCACATTATTGAAGCAGGTGCTGTACCCTGGCAGAAGTATCCGGTCAAACTGAACAACTCTTAACAATTCCGAATAGTCAAAAAAAACGAAAAAATACTTGAAAAAATCTGGCAGGTGATTATAATAGTGAGACAAAGATAGAAAGCGATACAATGAAACGCATATCTCTATTCTCGCTGTTGTTTGTTACGTTATTTTTAGTGTCGGCCTCCGCCGATGAAAAGTCGAACATCTCCTTCTACGAAGAAGAATCGCAGACCCGCCGATTAGCAGAACAAATGCTCACCGGCAGTAAGGTGGTGGTGCGGGTTTATGACAATTATCACGCCGACCCGCGTGCTTATAAACTGGTTAGCGTGCCGCTGGCAGGGCTTTCGGTTAGCCATAATGCTGTCAAAGAAGCTTACCCCGATATTAACAAATCGGACATTATCGTGATAGTTGCCCGGGACCAACTCGATAAAACCGTAGCAGCAGTAATCAATGATTTTGTTTATGCTGACACTTATGACCCTAAGAAGAGCCAGTCTATCTGGCCTGACTGGTCACGCATCCCGGATTACAAATATCTTGTTTTCACAGACGCATTAGGTGAGCCAATCCCGCAGGCCAAAGTTAAAGTGTTGTTTTACAAGCTCAACGGTCTCAGAATGCCCGATATAGAGATTCATTTTGACGAGCGGGTCCTCGATAAACATGGTCAGCTAAAACTTTTGATACTGGGCAATTCAGCGTTTAGGTTTGAGTTTATTGTCTCTCACCCCAGATATGGCAAAGCGATTGTAGCAAGCTATTACTATGACCGACAAAGTGACGGCCGTATCGTTTTACCGCTCGTCTCGGCGGACTCCGAAGCTGCGAACCGTGCAACCACCGGTTATGTCGTGGACACGCAGGGCAACGCCTTAGAAGCAATGCCTGTCGAATGTAGATTTTTTCATGCAGCGGGGATTGATAATCCCCCGCGAGCTTACAGGGCCGCTTGTGGCAGGGCAATTACCGACGAGCAGGGATGGTTCTCTGTATATATTCCGCTCGAAAAAAATGGCGTATTGTCCGCAGAAATAGTTCCGCCGGCAGCTCAATTCCACTTATATATCAATCCTCCGAAATCATCTAATTTACATGAATATGATAACCCTGGAGTTGTTGTCGGCTCGGAATTGATGATAACTATGACCGCTATGAATCCGGATGAGCACTTTCATACTTTTACGTTTATGGATGGTCAGGACATTATCACCGACCCCGAAGAACTGCGGAAAATCAATATGACCTTCTCAAGAAGCGCAAGCCGGAGACTATGGCGGATACTTAAATATGATGATTTCAAAGACGGCTGCGATTTGCCGGAAGGGTGGTTGGATGCACACACGACCCGGTGGGATAAAAAATTTAGTTTCAAGCCGATACAACTAACCTCCGAGAGCACCGAAGAGCTGGTTTTCATAGCGGGCGAACAACTCATTTACGAGGGCGCGGTCGTCGAAGGCAAAACCGGCAAACCCATGCCGGATGTGCTTGTTCTCGTTAAGCCATACTATCCCCGGGAGGGTTTTTCAGAGCTTACAGACCAGCAGTTGCAGTCCCTGCGCGCACGGGCGCTCAGCAGTTACAATGAAGTCCCATCCGGCAAGGCGTTGTATGAGTGTGACGACAGGGTAACAATAACCGATGAGAATGGTCGCTATCAGTTTGTCTTTAGGACCGGCCTGAGCGAACGTCTTGACTATTTCGTAGCTTTGGAAAAAGGCTACGTTGCGGAAGAGCCGGTCTATGGCAGGTTTCATAGACTAACCGCCGACGGAATCGCTGAACTGCCTGCGATAAAGCTGTTACCATCAAAATATTGTCCAGTTTTTGTATTTGAAGATGAGTTTGGGAACATTATAACCGACCCCAACATTTTTAAGCAGATTAGACTTAAAATCGAGCGGGATGATGGAAGCAGAGGGAGCACTTCTTACGGCAACTTGATAAACATAGACCAATTTAAGCGCGGCACGTATCACGCAACTTTGGATTGGCAGGGCCTGCGCTATGTATATGAGCCGGTGGAAGTTACATGGGACAGCCCTCAGACCATCCTTTTCAAACTTCAGGAAGTCATATCGTCTGAGATTATATCGTCTGAGATTATATATCAAGGTCGAGTCATCCACGGCATAACCGGCGCACCAATGCCGGGAGCCATTGTTATGAATCAGGGCAGTGTATATGATAGGTTGGATGCATCCGACATTCAACCCGAGCAATGGAACGCCATACGTTCGCTCGGGCCTAAATTGGACCCCAACGACCCGGCACTTATACCGCTAAGAGAAACTTTCGAATTTACTAAAATAACGCGAGCCGACGAAGCCGGCCAATTCAAGCTCACTTTAGAACGCAAAGTAACTTCTCCAATGGGTAGTAGTATTATAGCCGTAGAAGAAGATTATCTCGGCGCACAACAGCAACTCAGATACAGTGTACCAATCGACAGAAATAGTCCTGAGCCAATCAGGTTTAAGGAGTTCGAGCCTGACGCCGATGGTTACGTTAAACTGCCTCCAATGAAACTGTACCCGGCTGCCACAGTTACCCTCGAACCTAATCTGCCTTACGCCAGAGGACCAAAAGAGGGAATCAGGTTTTACTCTCACACCCTGCCGAATGACCCTACGCCCTGGCTAAAGGATTTCTGGGCCACTCCAAAGAGTGCCAAAGGTGCCAGTGTTTTACGTAAGTACGAATTGAAACCGAATGAATTCCAAACCATTCACGTCCTTGCCGGCCCGGAACTCATCTTTATAATAAATCCAATGCTGCCCAAATGGGCCCTTGTCACAATCCGTGGAATCAAACTCAAGCAAGGCCAGTTCCTCGATTTGGGGCGACAGGATTTTCAACAAACCTTTGGAGTTACTGTAAAAGTCATCAATTCGGCAGGAATTTCTGTTAAAGGCGTGACAGTCGAATGTCGCGACGCGGACGGCCGTTTCTGGGGCAGCAGCCGCGGCCATAGACCTGTTACCGACAAAAACGGCAAAGCTATACTATATGTCCCACCATATTCGAACGGAGAATTTCTCGTCTTCTGTCCCGACAGACTATCCGGGAAACGCTTACAGGAGAGCATACCTTATAAAGTAGCCGACAAAAAAGAAGACGCAGGTAGGGTATTTTCACTTCAACTCTCAGACGAGATACTTTCTCGTATGTATGAACAAAACCTCTTCAGACAACGAAGCCCTTGACAACGACAAAGGATTGCTGATACAACAGTGCAAAACAATTGCGGGCAAAGCCGAAAGATACAAAGAAATGTCATCCTAAGCCCTTCGCGGAGTTTATCCTCGAGCGCAGCGAAGGGCTCATGGGTAAACTCCGCGAAGGATCTGGCCGATAAACAATGCTGTATATACAATGGCATCGTTAATACAGGAGACAATGATAAAAATGAAAAATAGAACCTCTATTTTCAGTACGCTGTTATTTGTAACTTTACTGCTGTCGTCAGTCTCTTTAATTGAGGCACAGACCATCCTTATCGAGGCCGAGGCCTTTGCGAACCTCGGCGGCTGGGTGATTGACCAGCAGTTTATGGACCAGATGGGCTCGCCGTATCTTTTGGCTCACGGCTTGGGTCAGCCGGTCAAGGACGCCACAACGGCAGTATCGTTTCCGGCGACCGGAACATACCGCGTATGGGTGCGCACACGTGATTGGGTAGCACCCTGGAAGGCACCGGGTGCCCCGGGCAGGTTCCAACTGCTCGTCAACGGTGTACCGCTCAGAACCATCTTTGGCACAGAGGGGGCAAACTGGCATTGGCAGGCCGGCGGAACAGTCCGGATAACCAATAGGCAAACCATTATTACACTGCACGATTTGACCGGTTTTGAGGGTCGATGCGATGCGATTGTCTTCACGACCGATACCAATTTTACTCCGCCAAATGCCGGCGAGCAGATGGTTACTTTTCGTCGAAAGGCACTTGGCTTACCCGATGAGCCGAAGGTCATCGGCAATTTCGACCTGGTTGTAGTCGGCGGCGGAATAGCAGGAACCTGCACAGCCGTCTCGGCGGCAAGACTCGGCCTGCAGGTAGCGCTGATACAGAACCGTCCTGTACTGGGCGGTAACAACAGCTCGGAAGTCCGCGTCCATCTTGGAGGCGAGATTAACCTTCCGCCTTATCCGGCCATAGGCAACATTGTCAGGGAACTCGACTCCGGACACCAGGGAAATGCACAGCCGGCCTCGTTCTATGATGACAACAGGAAGATGAGAGTCGTACAGGCAGAGAAAAATATTCATCTGTTTGTCAATATGCATGCGTTCAAGGTTCAGACCCAGGGTGATAGCATCGTTGCGGTCATCGCCAAACACATCATAGACGGCAGCCGGTTAAGTTTCCGCGCACCGCTGTTTGCAGATTGCACCGGCGATGGTACTATCGGCTATCTGGCCGGCGCCGATTATCGTATGGGACGCGAAGGCAGGAACCAGACCGGCGAATCTATGGCGCCGGAAAAACCCGACAAGATGACTATGGGCACATCTGTAATGTGGTATTCGGCACGAACCAAGAAGCCAACAAGATTTCCGGATTGCCCCTGGGCTTTGCAGTTCACCGAGGAAAGTTGCCAGCATGCCACCAGAGGCGAATGGAACTGGGAAACCGGATTGTTTCGCAACCAAATTACCGAATTTGAGTATATCCGCGATTACGCCTTTCGGGCCATTTATGGCAACTGGGCCTTTCAGAAAAACCACAGTCGCAATAAAGACAAATACGCCAAACGAAAGCTCGACTGGGTGGCCTACATCGGTGGTAAACGTGAATCCCGCCGGCTGCTCGGCGATGTAATACTCCAACAGCAGGACATCCAAAAACGAAAAAGATTCTCTGATTCCTTTGTAACCAGCACCTGGTCGATAGACCTGCACTACCCTGACCCGGAAAACTCCAAATATTTCCCGGGCGAAGAATTCCGTGCCATCTGCACGCAACCAAAAATCAAGCCGTATCCGATACCGTATCGCTGCCTGTATTCACGCAATATTCGGAATCTGATGATGGCCGGTCGATGCATCAGCGTTACCCACGTGGCGTTAGGTACGGTCCGCGTGATGCGCACCTGCGGTATGATGGGCGAGCTTATCGGTATGGCTGCCTCGTTGTGTAAAAAGTACGACACTGACCCGCGCGGCGTTTATCAGAACCATTTAACGAAGCTCAAACAATTAGCAAGACGTGGTGTCGGAAAACTCAGCGAAACAAACGATGAAGCCTTTGAGCGGGCCGCAGAGAACGGCCGGCTCGCCACTGAAGGTTTTGTTCGCTGCCGAAATTTCGTCAAGGGCTGGCTCCAGCAGGCCGACCCTAAGACCCTCCTCATACCCAGAAATTTAGACCGGGACAAGGACATCTGGAACGCTCAGGACAGCGCCGCCGACAATTATCCTTTTATGGTCCTTACCGCAGCCATCACCGACCCGTCTCTTTTCCGAGGCCGAATGCTCGATATGCTTCGTGCCGAAACCATACTTACATCCCGTATCGACAGTCTGCCAGATACATACTCTTTTTCCAAGCAGGGCTTCCAGTATCAACAGCCCGATTTGCCTCGTATCATCTTTGGCTCATCGGAATATATCAAAGACGGCCTGCTGCCGCTCACCGAATGGCTCGGCCCAAGCCCCTGGTCCAAACGTATGCTCAGCATACTTGACGACTTGTGGAAGCATGCACCCGTTGAAACAAATTACGGGAAAATCGTCTCACGCAGCCAGGAAATCAATGGCGAAATGCTCCAGGTCTTATCCCGCGTATATTGGATGACCGGCGAAAAGAAATACTTGTATTGGGCCATTAGGCTTGGGGACTATTATTTGTTGGACAGACACCACCCAACAAGGGATGAAAGCACACTCAGGCTGCGCGACCACGGCTGCGAAATTCTCTCAGGTTTGTGCGAGCTGTACGCGACGGTTAACTTTGCAATGCCGACCAAAAAGCGTGCCTACCAAAAACCTCTTTACGAGATGCTCGAACGCATCCTTCAGGTCGGCCGAAACGAGCACGGACTGTTCTACAACGCCATCAATCCAAAAAAAGGTTGGCACGATAAAGGCCTGACCGATACCTGGGGTTATACTTTGAACGGCTATTACACAGTGTATCTCATAGACAACACCGAGGCCTACCGCCAGGCCGTTCGCAAAGCGCTTATCAACCTGAATGACTACTACAACTCCAGGAATTATAAGTGGGGAGGCTCAGATGACTATGCGGATTCTATCGAGAGTGCCATTAACCTTTACAATCGTGAACCTATTGCCTCGGCCGCTCAATGGATGGACAGCGAAATAAAGGTTATGTGGAGCATGCAAAAAAACAACGGCATCATCGAAGGATGGCACGGGGACGGCAACTTCGCCAGAACTACAATTATGTACTGTCTCTGGAAAACAAAAGGCCTGACTATTAGTCCCTGGCGAGAGGATGTCATTTTGGGGGCCGTTCAGGACGGAGATGTCCTCAAAATAAGTATCAGCACCAGGAGGAGCTGGAGAGGAAAAATCATCTTTGACAGCCCGCGTCATCAAACGATTATGAAGATGCCTCTTGACTGGCCGAGAATCAATCAGTTCCCTGAGTGGTTCACCGCCAAAAGCGAAAAACACTATGCCGTTCAAGACCTGATATACAATTCGAAAAAAATATACACAGGCAACCAATTACAGCAAGGCCTTCCAATAAATATGGAGCGGGGCTCTGAACGTCACCTGCTGGTGCAGACTTCGGCGAACTCGGTCGAGCCGTAGCGGGATGATATGCCGGAAAATGAATAAGAACCGTATATCCAAGCAGAAGAAAACGCCAAAAGGGAAAGTTAGTATGGCCGGCAAAAAAATAAGTATAAAACACAGCTACGATAAAGACGCTGACGTGTTGTATGTTCGCTTCGGGACTGATCAAGAGCCTACTTTCGTTGAGAACGTTGATGATTTTCTGCTGCTCGAGATCGGGTGGTTTAGCATGCTGCCAAAAGGATTTCGCATATTGGGGCCTAAATACCATAACATAAAATCCGTTAACACAACGATGATAGTAAGACAAATCAAGAAACAAGTACGTGAACTTATGGAAGAGAGGCGTAGAGCTATTAAAGAACAAGAACCTGTTTTTACTGATTTTTGCAACACACTTCCGAATATATTAGCATCAGCACACTGAAAGCTGAGCTTCTCAGTTACAGACTCACACTGTCCGGGCTATTGCCCGGAATAGTCATTTGATATCACTTTTACATAGCAGTAGTTTGTGAAGACTTCGGCGAGCTCAGTCGAGTCGCAACCATCAAGCTGGTTCCTGCGAACATTGTTTGGCTAACAACAATTTAAATCAGGGGGTATAATAATGACAGAACTAACTTTTTCTCAAACTTCCAACGACATTGAAAAAGCGGCTCATGTTTATGCTGAGCTTCGGCGAACTCGGCCGAGCACAAAGCGAGACCTTAAAAATTACGTTAAAGTCTTTCTCGGTATTGACATTCCGGGAGCGAAAATCTGCCAGGAACATAACAGCCCAATGGATTATCTATGGCACAGCTTCTCCGCCGACTTTCCCACTCTGCGAGCCACAAGTCACGAGCGACGAGCGACGGGAAATGCCGATGCAGTAATCTGGGCCAACCGTGCCGGTGGCAAGACTGAACTGGCCGCCGTCGCCACACTTATGGACTGCGTCTTTAAGCCAAACTGTCAGGTCAGGATACTCGGCGGTTCAGGTGAGCAGGCCGGCAGGATGTACGAATACCTGACCGGCTTTCTACGTAGCGGCTTCGAGCAGTTTTTAGCCAAACCTGCACTCAAGGCGAAATGCCGTTTTACAAATGGTTCAGCAGTTGAAGTCCTGACGCAATCGGCAACCAGTGTCCGAGGCCAGCACATTCAGAAACTCCGTTGTGATGAGCTTGAGCTTTTCGATGAGGATGTTTTTGCCGCTGCCAAGTTCACCACACAAAGCACCGAAAATCTTATAGCAGCTATGGAGCTAATTAGCACAATGCATCGGCCTTACGGCTTGATGCAAAAAGTAGTTTCCTCTGCATCGCAGTTCGGCACGCCCATCTTCAAATGGTGTATATGGGAAGTGATTGAAAAGTGTACCGATAGGAACTGCTCACAGTGTCCTTTATGGGATGATTGTCAGGGTAAAGCTAAAGCAGCCAATGGTTACCTGAAAATCGACGATTGCATAACGCAAATGCGTCGAGCCAGCAGGGCCGGATGGGAGGCCGAGATGCTCTGCAAAAGACCTTCGCGAGAAAATGTGGTCTTTGATGAGTTCGAAACGGACATACATGTTCAACCTGTTGATTATGACCTGAATCTTCCGCTTTACCGTGCACTTGATTTTGGATTTGTAAATCCTTTTGTGTGTTTGTGGATTCAGGTAGATGGCGCCGGCGTCGTACGCGTGATAGATGAGTATGTCCGCAGCAGGGCAACCATTGGTGTCCACGCCGAGCAGGTAAAAAGCCGAACGCCCATTTCCGAAGAGCAGATGGCGGCTACATTTTGCGACCCGGCGGGCGCCGGTGTAAATGATGTTACCGGTACAAGTGTCGTTCGAGAGTTGCGAGCACTGGGGATAGCGGTACGATTTAGACGAAGCGGCATTCTGGAGGGCATTGAGCTTATCCGCCGGGCGATCCGCTCCGGCGATGGCCAAAGCACGCTTATAATCTCGACGAGGTGCCCGCGATTGATAGAGGCGATGGAGTGCTATCATTATCCGCAGTCCGGCACAGTTGCCGACGAACTACCGCTCAAAGACGGCCTATACGACCACCCCATCGACGCCCTGCGATACTTCTTCGTAAACTACAACCGTCCCACAAAAACCACAACAAGACGATATTAGAGATATTAGATGTGGTGGAACCCGCGAAAAAAATCGGGAAAATCACAGAAATATCAGCAAAAATCCAGAAAAATTCTTTTTTTTAGAATAAATCCAGCACTTTTTGCCGAATTATATGGTATAATATTCTGGGATACAGAAAAAAGGAGGTGCGACAATGGATATTGGGAACAGATTAAAAATTGCAAGAAATGCTATCGGCTACACACTGGAAAGAGCCTCACATAAGAGTGGAATAGGCCAATCCTCTATTAGTGATTTCGAGAACAATAAAAGAGAGCCAAAGTTTTCACAGCTTGCACAGTTAGCGAATCTCTACAAAAAAACGGTTGAGTTTTTCCTCACAGATGAGCCAATTATTGAGAATGTGATGCTCTGGCGCGATGAGCCTGATAGTGAGGATGAAAAAAAGCAAATAGAAGCTCAGTTCAATCAACTCTGCGAACAATACCATAGACTCGAAGTGCTCACGGACGAGGTCAAAGAGTATAAATTGCAGAAACCTGATATTAACAGTCCCCAAGACTTTACTTTCAAAAAAGCTGAACTATGTGCAAAAAACGCCAAAAAATGGTTTCATCTCGGCGACGTTCCAATAGCTTCACTTAAGCGAATACTTGAGGAGGTTTACCACATCAAGATATTCTACTTAGAATATTCTGGTAGTTCGATATCAACTGTATCGGACCGATTTGGACCTGCTATCCTTCTAAATGTTAAAAGCAAGCAGTGGAGACGGAGTTATGATCTTGCTCATGAGCTCTTTCATATTCTTACATGGCAAATATTCAGAACTCAGAGTGCTGAACCAATCGAAACTGAGGAAAAGCTTGCGGATGCTTTTGCGAGCCGGTTTTTAATGCCGGAAGAATCGATCAAAGACAGAGTCGAATCGGAATTAAATGACCAAGAGCAAATAAGCCTCGATAAGTTAGACGATATCGCAAGGGAATTCGATGTGTCTTTGGTCGCTTTAATTTACCGTATAGCTAATATATGCAGATTCAAAAAAGAATACACAGCGAAGTGTATTGAATTAGCTGAAAAATATTTAACGTCTTTCCAAAAACCCAGACCATCATACGAGCCGCCCAAACTACCGGAACGATATTGTGATTTGGCTCTGCGCGCTTTAAGAGAGGGGAAATTGTCTCTAATGCAGTTTGCCAAATATATGGGTATCAGTTACAGAAAAGCTGAGGAATATCTCACGGATGACGAGGATTTCACGGATGAAAAAATTTCCATTTCTGTTGCTTGATGCTGGGCCGATTATCAAACTTTTTAGCTTAGGTATCTGGGACGATTTTATCAAACATTATGATGTAAGCATATCCCGAATAATTGCTGAAGATCAGGCTCTCTACACGGAAGATGACAAGAAACAAATAGACTTGAACACTTACAAAGAACGATATCTTATAAAAATCATCGATGTGGAGCCGTTCGTGGTTAAAACTTTCTATGATAAATTTGACCTATCGTATAAAGCTAATATTCATGATGGTGAAAAAGAAACATTAGCCTTTTTGTGTAACTCCACTGAAAATTGGATTGTATGCGCAGCCGATGGTGCTGTTTTCAGAGTCTTAGGCTTACTTGCCAGAGCTAAGCAGGGAATTTCTTTGGAAGAAGTTTTGACTCAGATTGGTTTATCACGGCGGCTGGAATGGAAATACACCAAGAAGTTTCGTGAGAAATATACACGAATGGGTAAGATAGACTCCGTTCAGAAGGAAGGTCTTCTTTAACCTTCCAAATATCTACTACAAGACGATAGCTATCAGAAACTAAAACCACAACCAGGCGATACTGGAACCAAAATCCCATCAAATAAATCATTCTTGAACTTAAGAATTTGGGAAATTTGCCGAAAAGAGCTTAAGGTAGCAAAGCTTTTGCCCGATATTGCAAACAATTACGGCAGGAAATGGAGATAAAAAAACCTCGGCTGGACTGAGCGGGTAAAGGAGGAAACAGGGCTGAGGTGCGGAGGGAGAGGAAAAAGCGAGATATCCTCAGCCCTGTGAA
>CAYTND010000020.1:0-13198 GCA_964438965.1 uncultured Pirellulales bacterium | reverse complement strand
ATAGTTGCGGCAAGTGGATTGGCGTGGTTGAACTATGATTGGCTGCCTGCCTGCACCATCCCGTGTATAATTTCTGCGTGGATTTTCATGAGGCATTATCAAAAAAGCGGTGTCTATACTATCCCCGAGTTTATGGAAAGAAGATATGACCCTTCAATGAGAGCATTGTGGGGGATATTATTCGTTTTAGTAAGGACACTCACTCTGGGTGTCGTAATTTATACGATGGCGCTGCCAATGTCATTGATTATCGGGTGGCCATCGTGGGTGTCGTTACTTGTAGCTGCCGGCGTGACAGGCGCATATTGCTTTTTGGGCGGTCTCAAGGGTGTGATGATTACCGATGTCCTCCAATTTATCATCATGACCGTCTGCGCTTCAGGGTTGGTCTTTTTTTCTATGCGGGCTGTAGGAGGGTGGGCAGGTCTTCGTGAAGCGCTGGCTGATTCCCCACAAATGTTTCACGTAGTATTAAGCAGGGCCGAAGGCAATGCCGACACCTGGTGGGGAGCAATGTTCATAGGTACGCTTTCTTTGGGTCTGGCGTACTGGTGTACAGACCAAAACACACTGCAAAGGACTTTTGCCTGCAAAACACTTGCAGATTCCAGAACCGCATTAGTGGTGGGAAGCATAATGAAATTCCCGATGACGTTTATTTGGGGGCTTTTTGGTCTTTGCGCGGTCGTGTTGTATCCCCAGATAATTGAGAGCAATCCTGATGATGCAATGCCGAAAATGGTTACTGAATTACTTCCGGTTGGTACTGCCGGCGCCGCGATTACCGCACTTTATGCCGCTGGAATGTCATCCTGCGATTCATTATTGACTTCCATGTCCACAGTTTTAACCAGAGACATATATCAGAGGTTTTTAGTTAAGAATAAACCGGACATGCACTACGTCTGGGCCGGGAGAGCATTTATAATTTTGATTTTGATTTGCGGCACACTATTCGCAACCGTGGTTTTTCCCGTTTTTGGTACAGCGTACGTTGCATGGCAGTCTGTCCTTTCATACATACAATTTCCGTTGTTTATGGCAATGGCACTTGGGATATTTTATAAAAGGGCAACTGCCCTGCCGACTTTCGTAGGCCTGCTGGCAGGTACGGTATTTGCCGTTATCTTAGATGTGTTAATTGGACCAAGATTCATACCATATTGGTGGTCATTTGTATGGGCCGGATGGGCGGGAGGAATCTTGACAGCAGTAATAACAATTGTTGGCAGCCATTTTACCACACCATATTCGGAAGAAAAATTAAAAGGTCTTTGCTGGGGTACCATAGAAGAAAAGGAAGAAGAAAAAACAAAACTGATAATGGATTGGCGCCTCTGGAGCGTCGTAGCTTTGGTGATTGGAATATCGCTGACATTGATATTCTGGCTGGTTTTATAGGTGAAAATATGGAAGAAATGAATCAAAGAAAAGTGTTGGGAATAAGCTTACAAGCATTTGCCATACTCATGCTCGTAGTCTGCTTCATATATCAAATAATCACACCATCGGTAGGATTCGCAAATATATGGTTTTCCTATCTTGTCGGAATAGTCCTTTATGCTATAGGATTTTTAATGACTTTTGTGAAAGGCCGCTGACTTAAATCTTTATTGCAGGGTTCTTGCAGCCAAGACTTTCTTTCTCAACATTCTTTCTTTACCATCACCCGATATGGAATCCGCCATCGGCGGAGTGTGAAGTCAAAGGGCCGGTACAGGTTCGTATCCTAAAGTCCCCCATGCTGCTTTCTGTAATTTCATTAAATCAACATTGCCCGGTTGAAGTTTCGCCACTCCTCCTGCGGATTCGGAGACAGCCCAGGGCTCGTTACCATAATCTATGGTACGTTGGTCCCTCCAGCCCCACCATTCACAATGTCCCTCAGCAAACGCCAAAGTCGTTCCCCCGTGGTGACGCATGGGGATGGGATTCCACCATGATGGTTGTGTATGCCAAACGGCCCAGCAGGCATCCCAATCTTCACCATAATCATCGAGAAAAACCAATCTTTCACCAGGTCTCCTAATCTCAGATAGTTTCTTATATACGTCACCGCTTCCAGTGAATTTCACTCCATTCATGGAATGAACTGTACTGTAAGTCCGCATTTCATTTCGTTTGGCGACCGGACATCGGTATAGCTTGGCCATCTTGGCATATTCGAATAAGAGGCCATTTCTTATGGCATCCAGTTGTTCTTCGATAGGCCCCTCAATTGGCAGCGTTCCTATGCGTCTTACCCATCCATCATTATCTCTAGCATTGCCCCGGACCAGGCGACCGTCATTATCGTCGGCATACATTATCCAGGCTAAACCTAAACCTTTGAGATTATGCAGGCAAGCCGCCCGTTTACCTTGTTCTCGTGCCCCGTTTAAAGCCGGGATCAAAATGGCCATCAATAACGCAATAATAGCGATTACTACCAGAAGTTCTATTAATGTGAAGCCTCTCGATTTCTCCACAGTAATACCTTTCGCTTCTATCGGAATTTCGTGGTTTACCTGCAAGATGCGCAAAACGAGCCTCCTGTTCCACTGTTCGCTTCAATTCTGCCCTGTTTTGAACCTTATCCTGCTCCGCGGAACATTATACACTAAATCTAATATTCCTGCAATCTCTAAATTCCAAATTTTTAAGTTCCAAATCAAGCAGCAAAAGATGGACACATTTCACTGCTGCAGGGTCTTCACGAAACGAAGGTGACTTCCGGGCAGAGGTTCGTCACTTAAGGACACAGTAAGATACGCCAGCAGGATGATGAGTACCGGAATCAGCAGCCAGCTTATCCAATATCGCACACCAGGTCTCCAGAAGTGATCGGATGCAGCTAATTGCGATTCAGGTTGGCGCCTGGGCCTGCCGGATAATCCCAGCACAATCAGAGAGCAAACCCCACCTGTCATCCAGAATGTCGTGTGTACAAAGAATATTCCTTTGCCGGACATTCCCGGGAAGGCCTGCATGAAGGCACCGGCAATAGCGACCCAAAGAATAATGAGGAACAAAAATTGGCCCCGTCCGAACGCACTGGATGGCGCCAAAGGTAATTCCTGACGATGGTGCCGAATGATTGCTATTAATACCATTGCCGAGAGCATAAGCCCAACCAGAAGAAACCACCATTCCGTCTGGATGCCAAAAAAGTGTTCAGGAATGTGGTTCCCCTTGGCCCAGTTTCGAACATTTTTGTATAGGTTGCTCCACATCATCACTATTAGCAAGAACACCAGGCCCACAGTATTAAGGTTTCCACTGCTTTTATCTTCTGCCGGTGGGACCAGGTTTCGTCGCACACATCGAAGAAAAACTAAACCTACTCCTATCCCCATAATCATTCCGAAAAGTTGCTCCATCCATTTCCAATAGTCCAAACCCTGCAGTGCATTTAAGCTGCCTATTGGCCCCCACTGGGCACGACCAAGCATGTTAACAAAATTTCCCACAGCAAAACCGGTTCCACCTGCCAAGAAGCCACAAAGTGCTACCCTCAGTGCCGCTCGATTTTGTCGCCGAATGAGATAAAACACAAGCGCGATGAACAGACCGACACAACCTGACCAATTGTCACTACGTGGCGGGGTCATATGCAGTCCGAATAGGACGGTCAGGATTATGTATCCAGCCAACCAGCCGCCGGCCAACAACATGATAAAAAAGCAGGCCGGCCGGGCGCGAGGAACGATAGCTGCGTACACGCCGGCTACAAGCAAAGAGGACAAAGCCGCGAACCAATCGGTATCATTCAAATACCAGGTCTCAACCAGCCACGCGGTTAAGCCGCTTAAGTCCATAGCAAACCAAACGAGCCACAACGTTACCAAAGGTCCCGCGAAACGCTCCAGATATGAGCGGGATTGAGTTACACTGAGCGCAAGTATGGCTGAACCAATCCCAGCCCATAATCCTCCAATCACGAATAAGCAGGCATAACCATAAGCGACATCCGGCAGTGAAGCGCTTGCCGTGTAGCCGGTAATTCGTCCGTAGCTCATCTGTCCTCCAAACGCCCATCCGATAGCGCCGCACATTGCCATAATGGTCGAGCGCCGCCACCAGTCCTGCCTACCGGAGGCCAAACAGATTGAAAGCCCTAACAGTGCACCTGGAACCATCGCGCCGGCTTCGTGGCCGTAGTCACCGCGAAAGCCCCATCCGACCGACATGGCCAGTGCCGACAATACAATCCCAACCAGTGCCAAATCAGATGTGTAAGTTTTCGTATCCATATCTCGTTTTTGGAACATTTTATGTTAGCATACAAGTTCTTTACACGACCAGTCGCAGCCGAATATTAAAATACCAAATTTGACTGGAGAACACAATGGTAGAAATGTGAGTTTTATGTATCACGCCGGTTTCCAGCTTGTCAGGATAGAACTCGGGCGCGCGGACCTTAACACCCCAGGCTGCAGGCTCCTGGAGCCTTAACCTGGAAAGAGCTCAGCAAGGTTTTAGCTTAGGCATTGCAGCAGGAACCTGCTAAAGTCTTACCTATGGTTAAAATCTCCAAAGGAGGCTTACAACAAGCGTATCAGCCGCTGCTGTATGCTGGTACTCGATGCCGAAAGAACTGTTTTCGGCAATGTCCACCTGGGCGCCAATATAACCCCCGAAAATTGAACTCTCATCGATATCCCAGGAGTATTTCGAAGTTAAAAGACCTCCTCCGCTCACTTCACTAAACTCATCGTCCAAATCGCCAACAATGAAGTGGAAGAACGGACCGCCATAAATCGAAACACGGTCTGACAACTTGTAAGCTGGGCCTACCGCAACCTGGATTTCCGTAATATTCATCTCAACGAAGTCAGTCGCCGCCCAGTGCGCTGCATTTAGTTTCCCGTCAAATTCAGCCCAACTGGCTTGAAACAGTCCACCTAATTTCAGGTTATCATCTTCGTAAAAGGTTGCTTTGATACCACAGCCGATGGTAAATTCAGTGTGACTATTAAATTTTTCTGCATCTTCCCAAATCGAGTCGCCAAACGTGGCGGTTGTTACACCCAGACGCAAAAATACATCCAGGTCGTCGGTGATGCCATATCCAAGGTTGAAATATGTCTTATTCGTCTTGAAATTTTTGAGTGTCAAGGAAGCCGCTTTCCCTGAGTCGTAAAACACACCATCAAGGTGCTCAATCCATTTACCTTTGTTCAACTTAAAGTCCATCGTGCCGTATGAGTATTCAACCTCTTCTTTAAACTGCCCTTGTTTTAGGCCGGCTATTGGGGGACCCATCGGGTCTAAGGCAAAAGCAGCCGAACCGCCCATCATAACCACAAGACCTAACAACCAAATATTTCTGGTATTTCCGGCTTTTGATAAGAATGTTTCCACGTTCATATTGAATCTCCTCTCTTTATTATTCTGTCACCACAAAATATGATTGTTATTAGAAGCCTCTATTTATATAAGGCAGCTCGCCATAAAAAAGTAACGTATTTGTTGAGTTACCAACCATCAAGTTATTGCCTTTTATATATAGAGAGAGCTCTGCAGCACGGCTTGTTTCAGTATGATGCCGCCGAAATAGGCGGCACGCAAAAACGAGAGGTTTCTGACATGAGAGCACTACGATTCATACAGAAATGGTTATGTAAATTGTGGGGTTCGGGCTTGAGTCTGTCAACGGGAATTGATTCACACAAATGGGAAAGCAAAATCGAAATTTTGAGTCATTTGTCGAACAGGTGTTATTAAATTATTCGACACAAACACTCTGTGCTCAACCCGACAATTCCGGCACAACGTATGGCTCGCGATAAAAGCCACGAACCAGACGGTTGGCTTGTTCATTATTCCTGAAGCACTCGTTCTCCCGGTCGATCTCCAGCCATGGCCCCAGCGTTACAGTCCTGGCCTCGACGTTAATTTTGTTAGCCGCAAGGTGCTCAAGCAGCCGGTCGAACATGTCTGTGAATATCGGGATGTCCCGGACGCGGGCGTGCATCTCTTTCCGAGAGGCTTTCACACCGAGCCGGTACGAGATGTTGCCGGTATGGCTGACAGCGGTGGAGATGTGTCCTTCGAGGACTTCGGCGTTGAGGTCTTCCCGACGGCCACTGCGAACTGCCTCAATGAAGTTGACGAAATGATCGCCACCACCACTGAACGTTTTGACCTGTTTGCCCTCGTTGTCCCACGCCAGGCCGCGGTAGAGACTTACTGACCCGCCTTCACAATCGACAATCACACCCACCCGCTCACCACGAAACGCAGGCATTTCGTCAGAGCCTTTGGCCTTGCGGAGATTGTGGACCTCATAAAGCAGCGGGGCCGTGGGAAAGTCATAATAGATTATCTGCGTATTAGGAACATTGCAGGCGTCGTTGAACACGAACCGGCCGCCAATGCTTATTACCCGGCGGGGAAGCATCTTCTCGCCCAGGCACCACCGAGACACATCCACCTCGTGGACACCCTGGTTGCATGATTCTCCGTCACCGGTGTTCCAGTCAAAGCTACAGTCATATTGGAGACGGTCCCGATAGATTGGCACCTTCCTGGCAGGACCGCACCAGGTATCGTAGTCGATGGTATCGGGAATTGGGAGCGGAGTGTCGCGCTTGCCGCACGAGGAACGCGACTTGTTGGCAAAAGCGGTGATGTATCTGATCCTGCCGAGGTTTCCTTCATGTATCCATTGGATTGCCTTAGCGATGGAACTCTGCGAGCGACGCTGGGTACCGCACTGGACGATACGGTTGTACTTCCCGGCAGCGGTGACCATCTGCCGGCCTTCCCAGATGTAATGCGACAGCGGTTTCTCTACATAGACATGCTTGCCGGCCTGACATGCCCAGATTGTACTAAGCCCGTGCCAGTAGTTCTGCGTCGCGTTAGCGATCACATCGATGTCCCTGCGCTCGAACATTTCACGCATATCGACATATTGCTCGACCCTGTGCCCATACTTTGATTCGACCATCTTAGCCGCCTCTGCCATACGCTGTCGGTCGGCATCGCTCAGGGCCACGACGGTTACACCTTTCTGCTTCTCGAAGGACGGTACGTGGGCCCCCTTCCCACGACCACCGCAGCCGACCAGGCCCACGCGAATGCGATCATTCGCTCCTTGTACACGCGAGTACGGCAACGCCGCTGCGAGTCCTGCAGCGAAGGTACTTTTTACGAAATCTCGACGGGTAACGTTTTTCATAATTTATCCCTCTATTTCTCTTCTAAGGAATCCAACAGCAAGTGGTTGACTGAGTGCATTTCTTCAGTCAACTCGGCTAATTCGTCCAGGGTTTTTGCCGATTCGATAGAGCGCAGAACCTCCACCAGCTCAGTGGCTCCGTTAATCGTATCGAGGCCGTTGTTCTCCATGGTTACCAGTATCTGCCTGACCCGTTTTGCCAACCGCTTACGAAAGAACTCGACCTGGCCTTCATCTAAGGCGCCTTCTTTCCAGGAAGGCTCAAATTCATGAAACGCAGTGCAGGCCTTCTGTATGTACAAGAGAACTATACCTTTGGCCGGGTTTCCCGAGGAAAGGATTCGTGCCCACTGTAACTCTTCGTTTCGCCAGTGCTCATCTTCCACCGTCGTCTTGTAGTCCAGCCTGCCTTGTGAAGTCATAACATGAATCCCTGTTATTTCGTGTCCGGAACAATCACCTGCATTGATAAATCGGCAACAGCGAAAGAATATCAAATATCTCGAGGGATAACAATATTATTTATTTGTTCTTTTTCGACTCCGGGATGCGGGCAGATTTTCTGCTAAGGGAAGCTGAAAATCAGTTGAAATTTGGGACGCATTTGGTAGTATGATGAAATCAGAGGTTTCAGCAGGACTGTTAAATCGTGTATATGGCAAATTCCGGATTATAGATATCCAATATTGCTTATGGGATAAGGCTTAAATGGGCTGAAATGAGAAACTTCGGTTAAAGGAGTTATTCCAATGTTACCAAAGAAAAGTATTAATCGGCGTCAATTTCTCAGTAGTACCGCCGCGACTGCCGCGGCGTTTACAATTGTGACCAGAGACGTTCTTGGAGGTGTCGGCTACAAGCCACCGAGTGAAAAACTTAATATCGCTGGTGTGGGCGTCGGCGGTATGGGCAGAAACAATATTAGCCGTTGCGCCGATGAAAACATCGTTGCATTATGCGATGTGGATGAAGAGTATGCCGCTAAAACATTCAAGAAATACCCCAAAGCCGGAATATATCGCGATTTTCGCAGAATGTTCGAAAAACAGAAAGACATCGATGCGGTGATAATTGCCACTCCCGACCACTCCCATGCCGTTATTGCTATGGCGGCGATGAGAAGAGGAAAACACGTTTATGTCCAGAAACCACTGTCTCACTCGGTATATGAAGCTCGTATTCTCACTGAGACTGCTCGAAAAAATAAAGTTACTACGCAAATGGGGAACCAGGGTCACTCTGGCGACGGCGTCCGGTTAATATGTGAATGGATATGGGATGAGGCTATCGGCCCCGTTCGAGAGGTACACGCCTGGACTAATCGTCCTGTCTGGCCGCAGGGGGTGGAGGTGGATAGGCCAAAGGACACACCGCCGATTCCATTAACCCTGGATTGGGACATGTGGCTTGGACCTGCTCCATACCGTCCTTATCATCCAACTTATTTGCCTAACAGTTGGCGGGCCTGGTGGGATTTTGGAACCGGTTCTTTGGGTGATTTAGGATGTCATATAATGGACCCGATATTTTGGGCACTGAAGCTTAAATATCCGGTAAGCGTTGAAGCCTGCATTTCCACCTATTGGCACGAGTTTTGGACGAAGACAGAGCCAAAAAACGAAACTTATCCCCGGTCAACAATAGTACGTTACAAGTTTCCCTCTCGCGCGGATATGCCTGCAGTTAATTTGACCTGGTGGGATGGCGGGATGATGCCACCCAGACCTGAAGAACTCGAGGAAGGACGACAGATGGGAGATAGTGACGGTGGGGTTCTCTTCATAGGGGACAAAGGCAAATTGATGTGCGGCTGCTACGGCAAGAGTCCACGCCTGATACCCGAGACGAAGATGAGAAAATATAAAAGACCGTCGCAGACAATCGACAGGATACCGGGTGGAATTGACGGACACGAAAAAGATTGGGTCAGAGCCTGCAAAGGCGGAAAACCTGCAAGCTCAAATTTCGACTATTCCGGACCGTTCTCAGAAATGGTTTTGATGGGCAATCTTGCCGTTCGCTTTCCAAGCCGGAAGCTGCTTTGGGACGGATTGAAAATGAAAGTTACCAATGACACAGATGCAAATGAATACGTCCGCCGGCAATACCGTGAGGGATGGAGCCTATAGTTACTAAACTAACTCGTTATTGCATCGAAAGCGCCTTTTTGCAGAGTTCTCGATACTTATTCTGTTCTTCTGAACCCTCGTGTCCGGCAGCTCCCTGCTTCCAGGCCGAACGTGCGGCTTCAAGACGTTCAAGGGCTTGAAGTGCCTTTCCCCGCCAGTATTGAGCCGGTGCCTCCGGAGGCCTGTTTGAGCGTCCGACACCTATGTTTTCCGGATAGGTCAGAGCCGCTTCAAAGTCCTGCAAAGCCCCTTCGAAGTTCTTATTTTCAAAGCGTCCCTTGCCTCGTTCCAAATGCGCTTTATTGAATATGTCCCATGTGATTGTCTGGCCTTCCCAGTTAACAAAGTACGGTGTAGATTCGAGTAAATCGATAGCATCCCCGTATCTTTGTTCATCAAGATATGCTTGAGCGAGCATAATAATTACATCAGCCCGTTTTAGTATCTCAAACGGCGTTGATTCAAGAACCTTTACCGCCTCGGGGCGTTTATTTGCCAGCAAGAGAACATCCGCCAAGTCCCGATATAAGGCCTGGTCTTTTGGCCGGGCAGTTATGGCTTTGCGGTAAAATCTTTCAGCCTTCGACAGGTCCTTCTCCACTGCCCAGGCGTAAAGACCGAGATTGCGAAATGCGACACTCAAGGATGGGGCCAAATTAGCTGCCCTTTGCCAGTGCCGGGCAGCTTCAGATAGCCGGCCAAGATGACCGTAAAGATTTCCAAGATGCAGATGTGCATAAGCATCATCAGGATTTTCCTCGATGGCATACTTAAATATTTCAATCGCTTCAGGGCGGGATGGAAAGATATAATCTTTGTAAGTAACCGCTGCTTTGTTCAGATAAGTATGCGCACTTGCCTGGTCTGCCTGCAGAGAGCTGAAATAGGCCAAGTAGTAGAGTGGCAAAGGGCTGCGTTCGTTTTCAGGCACCGCCTCGACACACACTGCCAAAAGCAGCTCTGCGGCTTCATTCGCCAGTCCTAACTCTCCAAAGACAAGACTGGTCTCCAACATCTGAAAATCATCCTCTCCTATGAAGGCTCGAACTTGACGCACAAAGCGGTCCATTTGACCTTTGTTTTGCAGGGCTATCAGCGCCCTTGGAACCAAATCTGTAGGTGTCTGAACGATTCTTTCTTTCGCATTCCTGTATGCCAATTTTGTATTTCCAGCAGCATACAAGGCTAAAAGCAAATGGTTCTTTGCCTTAGTATCTCCTGGATTTAGCTGGACTGCTTTCTCAAAGGCCTTAACGGCCTGTAAATAATCTCCTAATTGCATATAAGCACGCCCGGCTAAGTCATGGCCGAGAGAGGCGGTGCCCAAGCATCTTATCGCCTTATAAGCGCACTCAATCGCCTCATTCTTGTTACCTAATCTTAAATGACTCAAACCCGAAAAGAACCACGATAATCCATCGGTGTCATCTCTGCTCAAAGCTGTTTTTAATCGTTGAATTGCCTTCTCATAAAGTCCCGCTTCGATATCAAGCACCGCCAGGGCACGAAGTGCGGGCGAATATTGTGCATCTTCGGCCAGTGCCTTTTCATAGTACTCGCGGGCCTTTTTGCGGTTTGTTGCCAGGTCATGCTTTCTACCTCTGAGGTATTTTTCCTCCAAAGTAAGCTGCTCATCAGGTTTTGTCATTAACTTAGAAGGCTCAGGTGGAGAAATCCTGGGAATCGGCAAAGGAGTTGCGAAGGAAGCCAGAAGCTGCCCTTTCTTAGTCTTGATTGTTACATCGACAGGCGATTGCGGAACTGAGAAAAGCGTCAGCGTCCGGGGATTTTTGGGAGTTAGGTCAATTGTCCTTTTAAGAAGCGTCTTATCTCCCTGCGAAAGAGTACATGTAGCTGAAGGGAAATTAGCAGTTGCAAGAATCTGCAATTGGAGCTGATTTTCTTTATGAATAGTTTGAATGGCTATGTCTTTTGTTGCATATTCGAAGCCGTCGCCGAGTCCATGCACAGGATACCACCATTCTTGCCACGAGACCTCTTGCCTGGGCAGCAGCATGCCGTAATCGGACTGGGTCGGCAGCGGCCCGCTCTGGACCTCTATATATGGACCGTCGTTATCGGTCAGGTTCTCCTGGCTTACGAGGCCAAAGTCCCAAGTCCCCCATGTCCAGGCCTTTTTCCCGCTTAGCTCATGGTGATTGGCCACCTGTACAATTCCACGGTCCATATCTACGTCGTATGCCCCAAAGAAATCAAAGACACAATCAACAGAAAAAACCGAAGCCGAGGTCTCATAGTTTTTCAGCCAGGATATGTCCTTACCTTCGTGAATGGGCCAGGAAAAGAACCTGACTCCGTTGTGATCCGTCCCAAGTGTCATCGGATAAATAAAGCGGGTACCAGGTCGGCTTGGAAAAGCAGTGCAGTTCCAGAAATAATACGGGCTTATCGCATCGGTTGGGTTGAAAATGCGAATCTGCTCATCTAAGTAGGCCTTTCCCGGGTGCAAAGTTACACGTGCCGTCCAGCGGGTTCGCAGAGTCTTTTCCAGATTGTTAATTTCAAGGTAAGCCGAGCCGTCTGCGTTTCGGCCGATAAGTGCATCAACAGGTGACAAAATAGTTACAGTGTGTCCATGCGGTCCGGCGTTCCATTCGACACCGCCACTGATCCAGGCCCCACGCATCGCTATCATCCCTGGTTTTATCACATCATTGAGATGGAACATCTCTTTTCCCTCAGTTTTGTCGAAAACTGAATGCAGACGGCCACCCAGCTCGGGAAGGCAGGTAACTTTCAAATATTCGTTTTCAAGGAACAGAGCTTTGTAGGTTCGATCTGCCTTGGTCCTGAAAAGGTGGTCTTGCATCGTATAAGGGTAGATGATGGAGCCTTTGACCGTGGTCGAGAATTTCACCTCGTCTTCGAGAGCCCAGAACTTGGGATTTACATCTTCTGTCCATCCATAAGTGGGAATCGTTATAGTACCCTCCCAGGCTCTCACCTTTGCCCAACTCTGCCTCGGAAGCATTAGAGGCAAGCCAACGGAAAGCAGGACTAAACAAAAATACTTGAAAAGATATCTCATAATTATCACCTCACATTATCAACACGCCGAACCCAAACGCGACCTCTTGCAGGAATGAGCAAGTCCAGCGATATAGTGCTCTTAGACTTAGTGGCACGAGTGGGGATGGGCTTTCCAGTAAACACATCGATAAATTGATTAAATTTATTTTCTTGAATCTGAATGGTAACAGTAACACTCACCACCTCATCATTAAAGTTTTGGATGACACAACTCCCATCGCTGTAAGGATAGAAGGGGTGAAACGTTACGCAACTGGGGCCATCAAGAACCGGGACCCGGGGCTTAGGCATGATGGTCGTGTCATTCTCTGTTATCGCACGATTACCGAATACAGCGCGAAGAGCAGAAAGTGCCGGCCCCTCCATATCGAGCAAGCCCAGTGGCCGAGGACAGAGCAAAACCTCGCCTACGGCATCAAAGTCAGCCTGATTGTAAGTGTGCGTGTTGAGCAGTGCGATACCACCATCACCTATGTCGGTTACAGTAAGAAGGGCAACCTGTCTGCCCCCGGCTGTGCACACTATATCTGCCTGCCCGGCTTTGGCTCCTATAGGTGATTCTAAATCAATCATTACATCCGTTTTTTCAAACTTCTGAGTCTTCGGTGAAAGGGACATCAGCCGGGCACGAATCGGCTTTGATTGTATATTTGGGCTGACCTCCACAATGCGCGCAAGCTCATCCGCGTCGGGTAACGCAATTAGAAGACTTGTGGTGATTATGAGGTAAGCGCCTCTGGCGCGGGCCTTGTTTATATGATTGAGAAGGTTCGGGTCTGTGGCCGCTTGCGCAGGTAGGAAGATGACCGGCGCACTTTCGGGAAACTTGTGCACCGGCACGAGGGGAATGCCG
>CAYTND010000019.1:0-13291 GCA_964438965.1 uncultured Pirellulales bacterium | reverse complement strand
ACATTTTAGTCTCCGGCGATTTCTATTTTGCGCAGATGAGCCAAATAAACGGCGTTTACAATGCACAAAAGGTTAAGCAAACCTGCGATGCTGGTGTATATCTGTCCTATTTCGTTCGGTCTGCCAAAAACGGGATAGTGTCCCGTCGTGGCCCAGTACCCCAAAACCGCGACAATCGGCGAATTCATAATTTGCGCCACATACCACGGCTTTGCCCCGACAGGGTTGATAATTCCTATTGAGCCGACATATAAGCCTGCGCAGAAGGTCAGGATGATAGTTATGGATATAATAAGAGCGCGTTTTTTTTCCTTTATCAGAAAATGCCCGGCGCCGGGGATAAGCCAGGCGAGCAGTCCGACGATCAGCAGAAACAGTGTATGGTTTCCTTTCGAGCGTGGTGCCGTCACGATGCCGCCTCCGATTCTGCGGGTGTATTGGGCTCCGACGATTCTTCATCAACCTCCGATAGCCTAAAGTCCATACGTTTTAATATGTTTTCGGGATTAAAGTGGACCGCCGCCAGGGTCTCGGATTGAATATAATCTTCTCTTTGTAATCGCGTCACTTTGATTTGTTCGTACTCTTGGAGGGTAAGGCGTTTAACAGAAATGTTTTTTATACAATAGAAGCTCATATTCGGCTTGAACTCCATAACCAGAGGAACAGTGTCAACAGTGTTGCTGTCCTGTGGTATGAGCGAATAAAGCTGCTCTACGAAGCGGCGCTGGTTCTTACGCCCGTTCAGGAAGAGCCGTGCCGCCGGGTTGCCTGCAGTTTGCACAGTCAGAGTTTGTATTGTCGCTCTTGATATTCTTCGCAGGCCTGTAAGATTTTGCAGTTTGAAGGGTTTGGTGGCGTTTTGTTCGGCATTTGTGGTCCCGGATGTGTTAGGGTCGTTTTGGTCTTGGCTGTTTTGCTGTCCGTAGAGTTCGTTAAATTTATCAAGAGCGTTGTCCCAGCCGTCTTTTACCGCCAGGTCAATGAACTCTTCGGCCTTGCTTTTTGTGGTTTCCATTGCAGCGAGTTTCTTTAAGTCTTCGGTAACTTTTTCTTTTACCGAATAAATATTTTCGTCTGTATCTTGGCCTTCGGCTCCGCTCAGGGCATAAGGCTGGTTTGGGTCGAGTTCAAGTGCGCTTGTACTAAAGGTTTGGTCAATGCTTTCTGGTTCGGCGGTTTTTATGGCTTTAATCACTCGAACAACGGCCATTATTTGTCCGGAGGTGTCCTGAAGTCCGAACCTGGCCGAGCCCCACATATCTTTGAGGGGACCGATATTTTCATACATTCCAGGCTTCGGCACATCAAAGGGACCAAGTTCGCTGGCGGCTAAATCATCGACGGCAAAGACAATTCGTTGTCTCAGCGGTGAGTTCGGGTCATTCGGGTCGGATGGCACTTGCTCATAGACGGCAAAAACAATCTGAGTCAATGAGACCGGATTTCGCCCTTGGCCCTCTAAATACAACCTTGCAAGATATTCATTTGTTTGCATATCGATTGGGCTAAGCAGCCCTGTTTGGCCTGCATATATCTTGATATTGTGCTTTTCGCTTAATTGCTCGGCGGTGGTTTTATAGTCGCCGGCCATCTTCTTAAACTGTTCGGAAGTCAGATTCACAGGCTCTATGTCGGTGCTTTCCGGAGAGGGTTCGGTAATTGTTTTGGCCTCCTGCAGTATTCTATTCGCGGTGGAATTTATTTTGTTGTTCATAAGCCGTTGTGAAATGGTATCTGTAACCTCGGCATAGCTTTTAGTTTCTTGTTTCAGCGGTGAATTCGGGTCATTTGGATTGGATGGTACTTGCCCGGTGAATAACTCTTCTCTATATCTTTGGTAATAATCTTCCTTCTCCTGGTTAGTGGGGGGCGTTATTATCGTCCGAACATCCTCGAGCCTGACGACTATGTATTCAAGCTGAACTCTGTCCGGCAGCTTGTATCCGAAGCCGTAGGGATTTTCGTCGCTTACGTCGGAAGGCAGGAATTTCTTGTATTTGTCAAAATGTTCCTTCTCGACGCTCGGTACCGGATTCTCGATGCTCGATGCAAATACGGCGGGATCGAATTCCACCACTTCAGCGTCAAGGCTTTCTTGCTCGGTGGCGACAGCCTGGGTTATCTGTGAGCTTGTAACGTCTTCGTTTAAGCAAATCAACTGGGCGTACTGCATTACGGCTAACAATTGGCTAAATATTGTCAGGAGCTGCTGCTGCGGGAGGCCGTATTGGTTTATTAGAAATCCAATTCGCTGCGAGTATGTCTGGCCGTTGAACAACTGTGGTATTACTTTTCCGAGCAGTTCACCGGCCTGCTCGTTTGGCACCCTGATGCCTGCGAGCTGTGCTTCGTTTTTCAGTAACATCCAGTATATACTGGACGGCACTGAGCGTCTGTATATATCGTTGATTTGTTTGTCACTGATTCTGTACTGGTATGTTCTAATCGTTTGCTTTATATGGTTGATAAGTGCCGGCGAAGTTTGCTGCTCTGCAAACAGCAGTTCGCCTAAGAGAATCCCCCGTAAGTCCTGGTTCCTTAGCAGGACATCTGCCTGGAGCGCTCTGAGGACATCCAGTTCCCGTCGTGCCAGCGATAAATCGTCGTTTGTTATTTTCCTGTTATCTGCGAACCAGGCCACCGTCCCGTGCAGCCCACTTCTTCTTTGACTGAGTTGTGAAATATACGAGCCTCCCACAAAGCCGATCATAATAACGATGACCACAACAGCCATCACTTTCTTGTTATTTTTTCGAAACCACTTGACTAAATTCATATATTTACTCCGAATCAAGTTCTAAAACCCCGTCAGTTTAGCAAATCGCACGGACATTGCAAGAAAAATAGCCTCCGCAGGCCTGTTTAAAAGTTTTGTGGCTGCCGCTTATACAAATAGTTTGAATTTTGCTGCCAATGGTCTTATTATTTAAACTCATATGATGGACGAACGAAGCAAATATAACAAATCGGCACAGGCCTTTGCTGAGGCATGTGATTATGTGCCGGGCGGTGTAAATTCACCGGTGCGGGCCTTCGGGGGCGTTGATATTGGTCCTGTTTTCATTGCCGGTGCAAAAGGTTCAAAAATCTACGATATCGACGGCAATGAGTACATAGACTACGTCGGCTCGTGGGGCCCGATGATACTCGGACACGCCCATCCGAAAGTGTTGAAGGCTATTGCTACAGCGTCGCAGAAGGGCACATCATTCGGGGCGCCGACATTGGCTGAGACCGCCTTAGCTAAGAAAATAATCGCCGCTTTCGATTCCATCGAGAAGGTCCGGCTTGTAAGCAGCGGCACAGAGGCGGTAATGACCGCTATCCGGCTTGCCCGTGGCTATACCAAAAAAGATTTAATAATCAAGATGGCTGGCTGTTATCACGGGCACAGCGATTCGTTGCTGGTGGCTGCGGGTTCCGGCCTTGCCGAGGGCGCCATCGCATCAAGTCCCGGCGTTCCTGGTTCGATTGCAAAGTTGACCATCATAATTGACTATAACGATATTGAGGCGGTAACAAAGGCATTTCAAATGTACAAGGGGAAAATCGCGGCGGTTCTGGTTGAGCCTGTCGCCGCAAATATGGGCGTGGTGCCGCCGATTGATGGGTACTTGCAGGCGATGCGGAATTTGTGCGACCAGAACGATTCGCTTTTGATATTTGACGAAGTGATAACCGGTTTTCGCTTAGCTCTCGGGGGAGCGCAGGAGCTTTTCAGAGTCAAAGCTGATATAACCTGTCTGGGCAAGATAATAGGAGGGGGCCTGCCCGCAGCGGCGCTTGGCGGTCGAGCCGATATTATGGACATGCTCGCTCCGCTCGGGCCGGTCTATCAGGCAGGAACACTGTCCGGTAATCCACTCGCCACTGCGGCGGCAAATGCGACACTTGACATACTGTTCCAGGGGGATTGCTATCAGAAGCTCGAATCTTCAGCAGCCCTGTTGGAAGCCGGTCTGGCTGATGCCGCTAAAGAGGCCGGTATTGCCGTTACAATTAATCGCCTCGGCTCGATTATGAGCTGTTTCTTCACCGACAAAAAAATACAAAACTTTGCCGGTGTTCAGTCAACCGATATAAAACGGTTCAAGAAATTCTTTGCCCGGATGTTAGAGCAGGGGATTTATCTTGCACCAAGCGCTTATGAGGCGATGTTTGTTTCATTGGCCCACAGCAAGTCTGATATTGAAAAGACCATCGAAACGGCTCGAATTAGCTTCGGCAAGATATAATTGGTAATAAAAAGCACCAAGCACGAAATACGAAACAAATTCAAATGACAAAATTCCAAAATTCCAAACTTAACGTTCTGAACATTTGAAAATTTGAACTTTGATATTGTTTCGGATTTCGATATTCGATATTCGATATTCGGATTTAGTAACATTTAGTTGGAGGAAAATAGATGCGTAATGGAATTCGCAGAATCCTGGTCGTGTTATTGGCTTTATTTTTGTCGTTAGCAATATTTGTGTCTGCATTAGAAGCGAGGATTGACTTCTATGTCTCGCCATTGGGTAATGATTCCTGGTCGGGGACATTGCCGGCACCCGGTGCACAAGGGGGAGGAAATGGCCCGTTTAAGACTCTGGAAAAAGCGCGTGATGCCATCCGGAGGCTCAAAGAGGCGGGTGAGTTGCCTGAAGGCGGTGTTACAGTCCACATACGTTCCGGTGTGTATCCCCTGACAAGGAGTTTTGAACTGACCGCCAGGGACAGCGGTGCCAAAAGTGCACCGGTCGTGTACCGAGCATACAAGGATGAAGAAGTGAGGCTGGTAGGTGGTAAACAGATTAACGGATTTACGCCGATTAGTAACCCGGCGATTCTTAACAGAATTGTTCAGAAGTATCGAGATAAGATATTACAAACCGACCTGAAAGCCCAGGGGATTACAGATTTCGGTAAAGTCTCGCCGCGAGCATTTGGTGGGCCTGCGCATACAACCGGCCTGGAGTTGTTTTTTCAGGATGAGCCAATGACGTTGGCGCGGTGGCCGAATGAGGGATTCGTAAAGATTGTCGGGCTTCTCGAGCCTGACACTGTCAACGTCAGGGGCACAAAGGGCAGTAAGACCGGCAAGTTCATGTACGGGGGCGACAGGCCGAAACGCTGGGTCGAGGAGAACGATGTATGGGTCCACGGCTACTGGTTCTGGGATTGGTCTGACGAACGGCAGAAGGTCGAATCAATCGATACCGTCAAACGCATCATTTCCGTGACCCCGCCTTACCACAACTACGGTTACCGTATCGGCCAATGGTTCTACGGATTGAATATCCTGGCGGAACTCGACAGGCCCGGCGAATGGTACCTCGATAGGGAGACTGGCATCCTTTACTTCTGGCCGCCGGCCCCCATTGAGAAAGGACGTGCAGTCGTTTCCATCTTGGACACACTTGTGAATTTGACCGGCGTCTCGAATGTTGTCATTGAAGGGATGATTTTCGAGGCGGCTCGCGGCACGGCCATCGTGATGAAGGACTGCAAACGCTCAAAAATCGTTGGTTGCGTACTGCGAAACCTTGGAGGCACAGCCGTACAGATAGAAGGGGGTAACAATAACGGCGTTGCGTCTTGTGATATTTATGCGACCGGCAGCGGCGGTGTTAGTATGCAGGGCGGCGAGCGAAAATCTCTCACTCCCGCCGGGCACTTCGCCGAGAATAACCACATCCACCAATACGGGCGATGGCAGCGTATGTACACACCTGCAATCACGCTTCACGGCGTCGGCAACAGGGCAGCCCACAATCTTATCCATAACGCCCCGCACATAGCTATTATGTTCGGGGGCAACGACCACGTGATTGAGTTCAACGAAATCCACAATGTCTGTCTGGAGTCAAACGATGCCGGTGCAATCTACGCCGGACGGGACTGGACGATGCGGGGCACCGTTATCCGTTACAACTACCTTCATAATATAACCGGATTCAGGGGGAAAGGATGCGTCGGCGTCTATCTGGATGATATGTTCTGCGGCACGAAGATTTATGGCAATGTTTTCTACAGGGTCACGCGAGCTGCTTTTATCGGTGGTGGGCGCGACTGTCTGGTTGAAAACAATATCTTCGTGGACTGCCGGCCCTCTCTGCACATCGACGCGCGTGCTATGGGCTGGGCGGGATACCACATGAATACTACCATGATGCAACGGTTGAAGGCTATGCCCTACATGTCTGAGCTCTGGCGGAAGCGCTATCCTAAGCTCGTGAGCATATTGGAGGATGACCCTGCTGTGCCAAAGGGTAATATTATCCGGCGGAACATTTGTTCCGGCGGCAGATGGCTGGACCTTCCCGGCGTCGATAGAAATATAGTTACCATAGAGGATAATCTCACAACGAAGGAGCCTGGTTTTATCGACCCAGCCAACCGGAATTTTCAGCTCAAAGACGATTCGCCCGCCTACAAACTCGGTTTTAAGCGAATTCCAATCGAGAAGATTGGCCTAATGGGAGATTTGCCAAAGCATCACCAAACCGAAAACCGAACGCAGCTCAACTGAGCGGCTCGACTGCCGGCCTGCGGCGGGCTTCCCTGCTACGGCTTCGGCCTCCGCCGAGACGAGAGCTTGTCGAAGCCTGGCCAAAGCCCGGCAAAGTGTTTTTTAGATGTGAGATAAATTTCTTGCACTTATGGTGGAGATGAGCCATAATAATTGGCGGATAATCAATATTATTTAGGAGATTAAAAATGAACGAGAACCAGGCCGGTCCAAACAGTTTACTGGATACCACCGACTGCCTCGAAGCGGTTGGTGTGTTCAGGGGATGGAAAAACTTTTTGTTTATCATTATAGTCTTGTGTCTTCTGCTGCTGCAGATATGCTTTTGGGCGGTCGATAGGGGCTGCATTCCCGCAAAGGAGTGTTCCGGTAACAAGGCCCAGAGTAACGAGGCTGCTGCTATGGGCCTGGGTGAGGATGTACCGGACGTTAACGAGGCTGCAAACGAAGTGTCTGCCGAGCAAAGTGAACCGGCCCTGGCGGACTCTCTGTTTGGCATAACCTTCAAACATTTAGCGGTGGTTATCCGTATTGTTAATGCCGTGCTTGTATTGACCGGAACACTTTATTGTCTGACAATACTTTTGGCCTTGAAGATTTCGTTGGTAGGCAGGCTTGGTGGAATAAACCATATTTGCCGGGCATTTTTCCTCTCGCTGGTTATGCTTGTTCTGCTGCTGCCCTGGCAGAGAGTCTTTGGCGGTGTAGTTCTCGGAGCGATATATGCGCCCTGCGAGCTGGTGGAGTCTTGTTTTGCTGAGGCCGGCAGTATATTAGGCATTGTCCTTCGCTATTTGCGGTTCACCGGCTACTGGCTGGTGATACTGTTATTGCTTATCTTTTCACAGCTTCGCAGCGGCCGCTGGACAAAGACGATTCTTCGCCGGCTTGAGGTGATATAAGAGTTCCCATTTTGTGCCAAGTTAGGCCCCCGCAAAGAGCCGCGGCAGAGAAAACCATCCTCGCGTTTGAGATTGCTTCGGCTTCGCTCAGGGTCGCAGCTAATTCAGGCCTAAAGGTTTTTTTCGCTCACAATGACAAGTTCTGGCCTAATGTTTTCTACAAAGCAGGTTAATTATTTTGCGTGCTTGCACACTGCAAAGCTCAATAAAGGGAACAAAAATGGGCCGAATTGAACGTATAGGGGTGTCGCTTGATAAAGAGCTGCTTTCGATGTTTGATGAGCTTATTGCCAAACAGGGCTATCAGAGCCGGTCCGAGGCGATACGTGACCTTGTACGCCGAGGGTTGAGTGAAGAGCGGCTCGGCGACCCAAAAGCCAAGGGGGTAGCTGCTGTATTTCTGGTTTACGACCATCACTCGACAAAGCTCACGGACAGGCTGATAGGTCTGCAACATTCGCATACTCTGGGTTCGTCCCTGCAGGTAATTTCCTCGCTCCACGTTCACCTGGATGAGCACGATTGTCTGGAGGTGATTGTGCTTCGGGGACATGTCGGCGAAATCAATAAGGTGGCGGAAAGCATATTGAGCATGAAGGGTGTCAAATTAGGGCGCCTTAATATTGTGGCGACTTAATTTGCGATTCTTTCTTCGCAGCCCTCACCGTTTGCTTCGCAAGCGAAGCAGCGGGAGCGAAGAATGAATTGACGATTTGTGATTTACGATTTATAATCCCTGTCGAAAATTAACGGGGCGATTAGCTCAGTTGGTTAGAGCGCACGGATCACACCCGTGAGGTCACAGGTTCGAGCCCTGTATCGCCCAGTTTTTTGACAATTTCGAAATCCGGAATTCGACCCGGCAACGCTGGGTTCTGATATATACCCGCCGGTGGCGGGTCGGAATGTTCTGTAGAGGCGTCTTTGGATAATCCGACAAAAAAGCATATCCCACTGACCAGAATCCAGAAGCTCATCGGCGAAAGGATGTTAAAGTCCAAGCTGAGCAAGCCCTGTTTTTACATTGGGTCGAAGGCGGATATTACTGAACTTATGGCCGTTCGGCCCAAACTCAGAAAGTCGCTGGGCGTCAAAATAACAACGAACGCTTTCTATATTCGTGCTCTGGGTCTGGCGGTGCAAAAGTATCCTCTCGCGGTAGGTAAGTTTGGTGGTGACAATATAAGGATAGCCGAGCGTGTGAATGTTGGCTTTGCGGTTAATGCTCCGCAGGGCCTTGTTGTGCCGGTGGTGAAAGATGCCGGCGAAAAAACATTACCGGAAATTGCCCGTGAGGAGGCATCGCTGACCAATAAAGCACGTGATAATCAATTGAGACTTGAGGATATAGAAGGCGAAACAATAGCGTTAAGCAATCTTGGTGCGTATGGCATAGGTTCTTTTTTGGGAATCGTACCGCCGCCGACCAGCACTATATTAGCTGTAGGTAATGTTATTCCCACCTCGGTGTATCGGGGCGAAAATGATAAAATAACGGTTCGAAAAATAATCAGCCTGTCTCTTGCTGTTGACCGGAGAGTTATAACCGAAGTTTATGCGGCTGAGTTTTTAAATTTCATTACGGACGAATTGCAAAACCCGCAGCGGTTGATTTGACAGAAATTCTATTCTACTATCACCGTCTCGTCGGGCTGTATGCCAAGTCGTTCGAATCTTTTAGCACGGCCTTTTTCGTCACCGGTGTTAATTTCCCGGGCGAGTTTTCCCACTCTGAGCGCATGTTCTCTGGGAACAACCAGCACCCCATCACCATCAGCTACTACTAAATCGCCGGGGTAAACAAGGACGCCGGCACAGTTAATGGGAAAGTTGTAGGATTCGGCAATGAGTCTTCCGGGTCGAACTCCGCGGGAGCTGTATCCGTTTTTACAATAGACCGAAATCTTCTTGACCTTAACAATCTCATCGGTGTCCCGGGCGCCGCCGTTTGTTACGACTCCTACGACACCTTTTTCCGCCCAGCCGAGACTATTATTAGAGCCGATGAAACCACATTCGGGGATTCCGCCGGCATCGATAATGACGATGTCTCCGGGTTTTGCCGTCCCAAGCCAGGCATCAGGGGCTCTTTTATATTGCTGAGATTTGAATCTCTTAAATCCTTCAAGGTCCGGAAATGAGTTTTGTCCGACTCTAACGTCGGTAGGCACATGGCGAACGGTAATGGCAAATCCTACTACTCTGTGAGAAAATTTTTCTACATCCCGCCACAGGGGCCGGATATTCTTGTCCATTAAACCTATATCCTGCAGGCCAATCAAATCCATACCATCAAGCACATCCGTGAGTCGCAAATCCTTGTACAATTCAAGGATTTCTTTTCGTGCCTGTTTGCTGTCATCAAAACTTTTGTTCTTCAGCAGTCTGACGCCTTTAGGTGTTGTAAGTTTCAGTGCGTTTGATTTTTGCGCTTCGGTGACAGGAATACCTGACATCAAAATAAGTAATAGTAATGTGATAAGACTGACGCATTTTGATTTACATTTAGTTGAGCAATACATAGCGACCTCCTGAAAATGGTTTATAAAATTTTTGTCATCTAATCGAATTGGTCGGTTGTTGTTTGTGTAAATTCGGAATGTTCGGTTTTCGAATCTTGGTCGGGGATTTCTCTGATTTCGATTGTAGGCTGGGTCCTATTTTCATCAGTATCGGCAGGTTGTGTGCTCGGCTGTGATGGCATCTGCAAAGCAGGTTGTGGTGATGGGGTAGAGGGAGCCGGGGCCTGGTCTCGAATCTCGCCAATAGCAACAGGTGGTGATGCAGCAGGTTGTGCCGATGGCTGGAATTGGGCGTGTATGAGCTCGGCTACCTTTCTGTAGTCTTCGGCACCGTGGCAGTTTTGCTCGTACTCGAAAATTGTTTTGCCATAGCTGGGTGCCTCGGCGAGCTTGATATTTCTTCGGATATGAACCGGCAAGACCTGGGCCTGCGCCCAGGGGCAGTTGGTCCCATGTGCCTTGTTAAGGAATTGCTCGACGTCGGCCCTGACTTCATTTGGAAGAGAGGCCCTGCCATCGAACATGCACAGCAAAATCCATTTGACTTTCAGATTTGGATTGATTCTTTTGTTTACAAGCTCGACGGTCTGCAGCAGTTTTCCAAATCCCCGCAGCGCCAGGAAATGCGGCTGAAGCGGGATGAGGACATCATCGGCGGCGGCGAGGGCATTGAGGGTAAGCAGTCCGAGTGAAGGGGCGCAGTCGATAAGGCAATAATCGAATTTATCCCGGCTTGATTGAACGGCCTCTCTCAGGATGGTTTCTCTGCCGACTACGCTTACCAGCTCGCTTTCGGCGCCGACGAGGTTGATATTTGCGGGCAGCAGCCAAAGATTCGGCCTCATGAGCAGAATTTGCTTTTCAAATTCAGCGGACTGAGTGAGGACCTTATAAGAGCCGAACTGGACGATTTGCGGCTCAAGGCCGAGGTGGATTGTCAAATGCGCCTGAGGGTCAAAGTCAATAACGACCACCCTTGAGCCGGCGGCGGCAAGTGCTGCTGCGATGTTGACCACCGTTGTGGTTTTTCCCACGCCCCCTTTCTGGTTTAATACTGCTATGGTTCTCATAGGAAAGAACTAAAGTGCCTAAAGTGTAAAGTGCCTAAAGTTGTAGAGTGTTTTTTAACTTTAGCTCACTTTAGTTCACTTTAGCTCACTTTAGGCACTCCAAATTTTAGTTCACTTTAGTTTTTTCAGGATGGCATCAAGCACGCCGTTAACGAAGGCCGGCGACTTATCGGTGCTGAACTTTTTGGCAAGCTCGATGGCCTCATTTATCACAACTTTGGGCGGGATATCAGGACAGAATTTCAACTGATAAACCGCCAATCTCAAGATGCTTTTGTCAACAGGTGAGAGTCTCGTGAATTGCCACTTTATAGTCGAGGCAATTATCGGCTCGTCGCACTGTTCCAAATTTTCCCACGTTCCTTTTGTCCAATCCGAGGCGAGTTTGCGTACAAAATCGTCTTCATCTGCTTCTGCGAAGGACCGGTCTAAAAACTCGAATAGGTCCGGGCCCTGCACATTGAGCTGATACAACGCCTGCATTGTCAGCTCTCTGGCCCTTGTTCTTCTGTCCATATTCATCGTAGTTCGTAGTCTATGAACTATGAACTCATAACTATCAACTTAATTGTTCCATCACGTTGACCATTTCCATAGCTGTTTGTGCTGCGTCTGCCCCGGCGTTGCCCATTTTTGTCCCGGCTCTTTCGACTGCCTGTTCGAGTGTATCGCAGGTCAGGACGCCAAATACGGTGGGGGTGGGTGAATCGGAGTTGATTTGTCCGATACCGCGGGATACCTGCTGACAGATATAATCATAATGGGCGGTTTGGCCTCGTATGACCGCGCCGAGGCAGAGGACCGCGACGTATTTGCCGCTGTTGGCAAGTTTTTTCGAAGCCTGAGTAATTTCACAGGCACCAGGCACCCAGACTGCGGATATCTGTTCATCGGCGGCACCATGACGCTGGAGACAGTCTATCGCGCCGGCAAGCAGTTTTGAGGTTATGAACTCATTAAACCTGCTGACTACAATAGCGTAATTGCCCTTGCCGGCTGTTACCCGGCCTTTTATTTCTTTAATCATAACTTCACTTCTCCAAATTATATCAAGACTCCAATTATATCTATGTGTACATGACTCGATTCACGTGTAGTTACGGCCTGCCTGGGGACCCCGCAAAGCGGGAACCCTGACAGCTATACATTATAAGACTCTCGTCGGCTGGTTTCCAGAAAAACAACTCAACACCAGAAGAGCTGCGGCTTATACCATTTTGGCCTCAGAAGCTAACCTGCGCAATTATAAGAGCTTATATGCCGAATTTCCAGCAAAATTTTACTGAAGACAAAAAGGTCTTAAGCCGACAAAAAACCGCTAACCTGAGTGTATTTTGTGGGCGATAACCACGCTGGATGAGCCATTGATGATTGGCAATCCATCTAACTATCAGGGGGTAAACAGGGCAAGGTGAAATTATGCTTTTTGAAAGTATGGAATTTAGCTCCTATGACAAAGCCGAGCGGAAGGCGAGGAGGGCTTTCGAGCTTTATGAAGACGGCAAAATGCCCCAGGCCCTCGATGAGCTGGAGACGGCGCTTGAGATAAATCCTTCCAACAGTTCGTGGCATTTCAACAAGGCGCTGACGCTGGATTCTATAAATCGGTTTGAGGATGCGATTGACGAATACGAGACAGCCCTTCGGTTGAACCCTAACGATTTAGAGATATTAAATTCGCTGGCGGTCGATTATACCCGCACGTGCCAATATGACCTGGCTATTGATACCTTTGAGCGTATCCAGGAATTTGACGCGGGATTCGAGCCGTGCTACTGCAATCGGATAATAACCTATACGGAAATGAGTCTGCACGATTTAGCCGAGCAGATGTTTTACTTGGCCCAGCAGATAAAACCGTATTGTGCATTGTGCTATTATAATATCGGGAACAGTCTTTTTGCCCGGGGCCAGTATAAAAAAGCTATTCGCTGCTGGCTGAGAACTGCCGAGCTTGAACCGAGTCATCCACAAATCAACTACCGAATCGCCCAGGCTTATTGGTCGGACGGCCAGACTGAACACAGCCGGGAGCATTTCCTGACGGAGCTTCGTATCAACCCGGGCGATATCGATGTTATTTTCGATTTCGGATTGTTTCTGCTCGAGACCGGCGATATCGAATCGGCAAAGGAAAAGTTTAACAGAATACTTGAGCTTGAGCCGGATTTTGCAGCCGCCTTGTTTTATCTTGGAGAGATTGCTTTTAGCAACCGCGATTATGAGCGGGCGGCCGAACTATTCAGTCAGGCACTTCAAAAGAACAATACACTTGCAGGG
>CAYTND010000018.1:0-13577 GCA_964438965.1 uncultured Pirellulales bacterium | reverse complement strand
CGAGAATAAAGCTGAAGCGCCTCTACCCACAAATACAATATTGACAGACTACTAGGTATGGACGAGGCGGATAGCAAATTCGTTTCAGATAATCTGCAAGAACTGAGCGAGTTACTCAGGCAACCTCCCACAAGTGTTAGAATGAAACCTGAAAAGCTCCCTCCTGATCTCTCAAGCGAAGTAGGAAGTGTATTACGGGAACCTCCCGGTGATTCTGAAATCCCGTTTACACTCAACTACGTTTGCCCGATTCGTAAGAAAATCGTAGCACATGAAAAGCCGTTAATGATTTATTGCAGAGCGGATTCTAACGTTGCCAGAGCCGCTAAAAGAGAATCCCAGGGAGCATTTTGGGGCCTTTGTTCGGAGCCGCCATTTCCCTTAGTGGTTGCGGTATACAAGCGAGGGAATAAGTATATCTTGTGGCATGAGGCTCTACATCTTTTTGGCGTGGAAGACTGCCACGAGGGAAGCAAAAATCCAAGTCCAACTTGCGAACTGCCTAGATGTATCATGCAATATGAGCCTACTGGAGATAATGTGGGCCCGTGGCCATTTCTGTGTCAAGAGAATATTAGGCGAATCCAAGCTTGGGATGGAAGGCGAACGTCTATTTAATTGGCCTTTTTGATGAAACCAATTTACAAGCCAATAGACACCCACGTCGTCTGGCCAATAAACTAAAATCCTCTTACCTCGACTATAAAAATTTACCCTCCACCAAAAAAGCCCCCTAAGGGGGCTTTAATATCAAGAAACAGTTAAGCCGGCAGCGAAAGGCCTGTCCCCTTTATTGGCAGGATTCTCTGCATGCTTCAACAAATTCCTTTGCTCTTTGTAGAGTTGCGGCTGCCTGAGATTTTTCTGGCTCAAAAGGAGCAAGATAATCACAATCGTTTCGCAGTGTAAATGCTTCGATGATGTATTTATGGAATTTCGGCTCCAGGTGGCCTGGTTTGACAATAAGTTCACCAAAGGCTGAAATTATTGCGTGATGCGAGGTTCTTTCAATATCTTTAGCCAGTAGTGCCGCCGTGGCAGCGTGGAACATCGCATAATAAGCTCGACCTATAGTCCCATTGTAAAAACAACCTGAAAAAAGGTGTTCACTTTCTTTAAGAAATATCTCTGCACTTTCAAGGTGCTTTTGCACATCCTTTCTCATACAGGAACTCCTTCCCGTTTGATCATTCTGTGTATTGTAAACAGTCCTTCTCTAAAATCTGCTTCCGATATAAAAAGGAAAGCTACGAGAGTGTTTTCTTCTAAGCTCACGTCTGAACCTAATTGGCTCGTGCGTTCATGCTCTTCAAAACGACTTTTTATATCATCCAGAATAATGGCGATATCGATATCACTATCGGGTGTTAATTGGTCACGTGCAGCCGAACCATACAAATAAACACCGCGGAGACGTTCACCATAAATTTCCTCGAGAACTCTGCGGGTCTTAGAAGCTATCGTCAACGCTTTTTCTTTTGTTGTTACCATATAATTATCATACCTTTTTGGATGAGCCTATGCAACAAAAAAGCCCCCCTAACCTAAGGGGGGCTTTAATCCGCCTGAGGCGGATAAATATCAAGAAACAGTTAAGCCGGCTCTTGGCAATCGTTTCGGTGGTAGAGGCGGGCGTTATTTCTGAGGTGCCGGAATGGTAATGTCAATCTCGCGCATCGGCCCCAACACCGACAGCGGTTCGTCGAAGTCCCGGGGTCGGCCAACAGCTAAGATTTGCATCTTATCAGGCTTGAGATGTTTGCGGGCAACGCGCAGAACATCCTTTTTGGTTACCTTTTCAACACTGTCCCTGGTCTTCTGTAAAAAATCCAGCGGATAGCCAAAGTATGCGTAGGTCATCAGCCGTGCAACAATTTCACCCTTCGTATCGAAGTTGAATACAAACGAGTTCAGATAGCTGTCTTTGGCCAGGGCCAGTTCCTCATCGGCAACCTCACTTTCGGTCATCTTTCTGACCTCTTCGGTCATAGCACGAATGGCCCGGACGGTAGCCTCCGATTTGGTCTGGCAGCCGACATAAAAAACACCGGGAAAGGCATAGTTGGCCGAATAGATGCCGAAAACCGAATAGGCCAGTCCCTTGCGAGACCGTACGTTTTTAAAAAGACGGCCGGTAAATCCGCTGCCGAGAATCCGGTTCATCAGAATTAACGCAAAATAATCGGGGTCGTTTCTCAAGCCGCCGATGTGCCCAAGATAGATGTTCGACTGGTTGACATCGTCCTTGCGAATCACATTCACCGTTCGTGGGAATTCATATCTTACCTGCGCGACCTTCGGTAATTCTACATCAACTTTATTCCATCCTTCGAATGCTTTTTCGATTTTCTTAATCATCTGCTCGGTGTCGAAATCACCCCAAATCCCAAGCATCATATTGTTGGGGCCAAAGAACTTTTTGTGGAAAGCAACCAGGTCATCCCGGCTGATGTTGTCGATTGTGGCATATTCGGTATGCCGTGCATAAACACTGTCCGGGCCATAGATGAGCTTATCAAACTCGCGCGCTGCTATTGCCCCGACGTTATCATTGCGCCGGGCGATGGCGCTGCGATGCTGCATCTTTGCTAACATGATTTTGTCTTCACGAAAAGCTGGATTCATCAGCACATCCGCTAAGATAGTCAGCCCAACATCGATGTCCCTTTTAAGCACGGAAACAGAAGCATAACCCGAATTTAGCCCGATGCCGGTTTCCACCGACGCGGCAATCTGCTCCAACTGTTCGTCAATTTCATCGCCTGTCTTTGTTGTCGTCCCGCCGGTGCGCATCACGGCCCCGGTAATGGCGGCCAAACCAATTTTGTCGGCCGGCTCATAAATAGAGCCTACTCGAATCCGGGCTGAGACGCTGATAAGCGGCAGCTCGTGGTCCTCTAACAAAAACAATTGCATACCGTTAGCCAGGGTAACTCGCTCAACCTCAGGAATCTCGATATCGCCCAGTTTGGGATACTTCAACTGTTTGTAATTCAGGGCATACTTTTGGGTACGGCTTGATCCGGCAAAGCACAACGCAAAGGCCCAAAAAATAAAAACTATCATCACGGACGATTTATTAGCTCTCATTTTGATTCTCCTGCTAAAAATCAATTTTCAGTCGGGGTTGTATCGATAATACCCACCGTTTGGTTTTTGGTCGTAAAATATTTTTTGGCAACGCGCTGGATGTCCTCAGCCGTAACCCTATCGATATCGTCGAGCTGCTTAAAAAGGTTGCGCCAATCGCCGGTAATGACCTCGTAGAAAGTCAACTGGGCTGACAATCCTGAGTTGGAAGCAAGCTGCCGTATCAGACTGGCACGGCTGCGAGTCTTTGCCTTTTCCAGCTCTTCAGGCAAAACCGGTTCGGTTTTCAGTTTGTCGATTTCAGCGTAGATGGCCTCTTCACATTCCTGATTTGTACGGCCCCTTGCCGGCACCGCATAAAACAAGAACAGGCTGGGATATTTGTTTCCCGGCATGCCCGGAAAACCAGAAGCGGCGACCGCAATCTTTTTTTCCTTGACCAAACTTTTATATAGCCGCGATGTGCGCCCGATGCCCACCATCTCGGTGATAGCATCAAAGACCGCGTTGTCAGAATGGTTAATACTCGGCTTATGATAACCAATCAGAACAAATGGCTGCGCCGGGTCTTGCATGATTACGCGGCGTTGTCCGAGCTGGGGTGGTTCGACCGTTTCTACCGGGTCAGGCTTTGGACTGCTGGGAATTCGGCTAAAATATCTCTGGGCCATATCTATTACTTCCTGCGGATTCACGTCCCCCACTATCGCGACGGTCAGATTACTCGGCAAATAGTACTTTTTGAAAAAAGCCTCGGCTTCGGAACGGGTCAGAGTTTCCAAATCACTCATGTGCCCAACTACCGGTTCGCCATAAGGATGGGCTTTGTAAGCGATGGCTAAAAACTCCTCTAACAAGCGACCGACAGGCTGACTTTCCGTCCTTAGGCGTCGCTCTTCCATCACCACGTCTCTTTCTTTGTAGAATTCCCGCAGCACCGGGTTAAAGAATCTGCCCGACTCCATCGACATCCAAAGCTCGGCTTTGTTGGAGGGAAGACTAACTATGTACTGGGTAGCATCCTGGTTGGTATAAGCGTTGAAACCTGAGCTGCCTTCTCGCGAAAACGCCTCTTCGTACTCATCATGAACCAGATACTCCTGGGCTTCCTCCTGGGCTTCTTTGAACTGGTTCTGCAGTTGCTCCAGCCGGACCTTGTCCGCCTGCTCACCCTTCCTGCGCTCCGTCTTCAGCGCCAAAAACATCTCGTCAATCTTAGCCATCGCCCTGGCTTCCGCCTCGTAGTCCTTGGTGCCAACGGTCTTTGTCCCCTTAAATGCCATGTGCTCGAACAGATGTGCCAGGCCGGTGATTCCCTTGACCTCGTCAACCGCACCGACGTCTGCGTAAGTGTGGAATGAAACCACCGGTGCTTCATGCCGCTCCAGGACTAAAAATTTCAAGCCGTTGTCCAATGTAAATTCCGTCATCCGCTTCTCGAACGCCGCCAAATCCTGAGCACCTGCCGATGTTGGAATTACCGCGGCCACAGCACAAAACAAGAGCGCCGCGTTTACCACAACGGCCCTTGGTTTTCGCATTGTGTGCTTCATATTGTATACTCCTCTGCTATTGCATACTTTCACGTTTTTACCTAAATCAAGACTTTTGCAAAATCGATGTTAGGCACACTTTGAAAAGAAAAAAAAAGGACCTTTTTCGTTTAAGGTTGTCGATGCTCTGCCGCAAGGCATCCTGTGGAGTATCGATGCTCGCCCTGGAAACTCGAAGCTCGGGCGTCCAGCCTCCAGTTTCTGCCGTAAGGCATCCGCCGCAAGGCGTCCCTTACGGGACTGCGGAGATACCAGCCCTGGCCGCCGGCGGGCGAGCTTCGACAACGCCAAACGAGATTCTACACCTCCAGATTGTTTTTTAATTTTTTCTTTTCGAAAGGTGAATTGTCGCCTAACTTGAGGCTGATAGTCAACTCTTTTTTCAAAAGTCGAAAAAGAATTTACAAAAATGGAAAATTCCTTGTGCTAATTGTACATAAAGTACACTGTCGCCTTGCAATCATCACTCACTCTAATCCTCACCCAGTGCGCCGAAAAACCATCTGGAAAAACATGGTAGTTATATCCTCTCTCACCTGGGACTTTAACCGGTGTGTACGATTTCCATGTCCCGTTGCCGAGAAAATCAACCTCTATCCAGAACCACACGTCCTGCTTTAAGTCATGAGCAAGATGCACGACCTTCTTATCAAAGCCGGTCATCAAAAACGGGTCTGATGTTTGCCCCGCTTTCACCGGCGTTTCCCACCAGGGCCCGCCCCAGCCGCTGGGCTTACCCATCGACCACAGGTCATCTATATTTCCAAACCACAGACCCGATTGCGGCTGTCCCTGGTCGTGGTCTATCTGGTCACCGGCCATAACGAACAACCCCCGCCAGTAGCAAAAATCCGTGACAACTCGAAGGTGACTACAAATCGGACGAATACCCCATATCTTACCGCCATAAGCGAAAGGCGGAAGGTCATAGAACATCCCGTGAACATCCATCAGCAAGCGTTCCGTCTGCGCATGACGGATTCGCATCCATTCCGTGTTCCAGGCATTGTCCCAGGAGTGACTGGCCTTGGGTAGCAGATAACGCAGCCATTTACCCTGGGCGAGCACGCGAAGTACAACAGACGATTTTGTCCAGCCGGTGGCGTAAATCGTATGACCGCCATAAGAGCTGCCCGAAGCGCTGCCGTGGACCTCCACGAAGGGATTGCGCTCGATAATCGTCCATTTCCTGCCGTCCCATTCGGCCAACCGCCCGGCATCTCTCTGGCCAAGAAACTCCTTCTGGTCATAAGTATTGTTGGCCACGACAACCCGGCCCTGTGCGGTGTAAGCGCCTTTGAAATGGGCTTTGGCATTTTTGATTTCCAGCTCCTTGACCAGATTGAACAGGAGCTTTGCTTCAAGGCTGTGCACATCCACCTCCCAGAAGCGGCCTTCCATACCAAGGAAATAGACCTTGTTTTTCGGGTCGGTCAGGTGATGCACAGTGGCGGTCAGGCGATAATTCCTGAGTGCTTCAATTGTTCGGACGTTTCCGTTAGCATCAATGGCGTGCGGCCCGATGAACGCCTGTCCCGACGGCCAGTGCACCATCCGATTTGCAAACGTGCCCGTAACCGAGGCCGGATGCCGCCGCATCGTCATATCCTCGCTTATCTCATAAAGTCCGAGACCCTTACCCTTAATGTGCGAGACATACCCAATCGCCCACAGCTTTTCCGCCCACGGAATTAGCGCCCCGATGCCGGCCTCCGAATTACTGCCCAACCCTTCGGCCATAACCGTCAGATTCGGGAACACCCCTTTGATATGAATCGGAAGTTCTCTGCTACCCGCATTCTCCGGGGAAGATGTCTCTGCGTCGAGGTCCTGAGCCTGTCCAGGGCCGATGCCAAGAACCAACACCCACAGGACAACCAAAACAAACCAACTCCAATACCGGAAATTTGTTGTATTATGCCTTTCTGAAAATTGCAACCTGCTATATTGTTTCATAACGATTTCCTTCCAGAAAAATCTCAATGCTTCTCCTTATAAAATTATTAGCTCTGAGTTGGCTGACAATTCAAAACCAAAAATATTACGGATAACCAACTATGTCAATGATTAAAAACTTCCGGCAAGACAATAGTATGCGCGTTGAGCTTGTATCAATGACATGTACCGAAGACAACTGAAGTATGTAGTTAAATGGATAATGAGGAGGTCTTAAACCTCTGGCCGAATCAGCCGAAGCCTCAACACAAAAGTCAGATGCTAATTTTTCTCTGGGGCACCAACTTGTGCTTTCCGGCCCATACGCCGGCAGCTTTCGCAATCACATACACCGATGTGCTTTAGATGTGAGACTCCGGCAAGCCTCCTGGTCTCAATCAACTTCGCCCCTTTAGTCTCCATCTTGCGAAGTGCCAGCTTGGCCTCCCTTTTATTATGTGAGCCTACCGCATCGACTACAACGGTTACTTTTTTGCCTCGCTGCAGTAATCCTAATGCCGTGGCCTCAACAGCACCTTCGAGACTGGTACCGATCAGGATGAACTCATTGGCTCGCACTTCACTCAGCAGCCTGTCAATCCGAGGCTCATCAAACGGGTCAACACACCGCTTGTGAAGGATGACCTGCTTGTACCGTCGCAGCATATCTCTCGGCAAATCAGTATTTCCATCTGCTGCAAAACTTACACGCTCTTTAAACAACGTGTAACGTATCTTCTTTTGCCCATCTGTACCATCAAGACAGTAATCGACTTCACTTTCGCTGTTATGATTGGGGTGGACCTCAGCAGTCGAGATTATCGGGACATTTCTGTATCTCGCCCAGGCCATCACCCTGCGGATATGCGCCAACACCCTCCTGTGGTTCCCTATACATGCCTTGCCCCCAGCTAAAAGAAAATCCTTTTGGGTATCAATATCTACTAAAATCTGCTTACGCCGTGCTCTGACCAATTGTAGAATCATTTTCAGATTTCCTTATCTTGGCCTCTGCCATTTCGTCCTATAATGAATACGCATCAGCCAACAATCAGGTTCACAGATTCTTATCGAACACTCTGTGCATCCACTTTAATCACAGTAAAGCCGGATAAGCAATTTCGATATTCGCCCGAACGGCTGTTATTCTGTATAATACAGACACCAGGAAATCAGAATATCAGGAAATCAGAGAATCAGGCCTGATAACCCGATGTCCTGTTGCCCTAATAACCTGATATGTGTGTTTTTTGGACTTGATTTAACGAATGGCGCGAATTTTAAAGGAATATCCTTCGGTCTCACTTAATCCCGAAGATTTGTCCTGGGGACTCCTTACGGAGGGCGGCAAAATCGATTTTGTCCGGATTTTCGGACGTGCCGGTCCAGTTCACATCGAAATCGGCGCCGGCAAAGGGGCCTTCCTGCTCAACCAGGCCAGGGCCCAGCCGGATAACAATTTCCTCGGTATCGAATGGGCACGCAAATACTATCGCTATGCAGTTGACCGCATCGGCCGATGGGGCCTGACAAACGTGCGGATAATCCGCACCGATGCCGCCGTTTTCTTAGCTGATTTTATTCCCGACAACTCCGTAGAGTGTTTCCACATTTATTTTCCCGACCCCTGGCCGAAAAAACGGCATCATAAAAGACGCTTCATCTGCCCTGCTAACTTGGAGCATCTGCTTCGCTGTTTAAGAACGGGCGGACAATTAAAAATCGCCACCGACCACGCAGACTATTTTGAACAGATAAAGACGGTTTTGACTGCCCGGAATGAGAAACTGCAGGAGATTGATTTTCTCCCCACGGCCGGCGCTGAAGCCTGCGAATGGGTCGGCACAAACTTCGAACGAAAATACCTCAAAGACCAAAGACCAATTTACACCCTCGCCGTAAAAAAAACATAAATCCCATTCACGAGCGTTTCTGCTCTTGCGAGCAACGAGCCACAAGTCAGTATTGTGAGCCTTGCGGCGCTTTCAGCAAAGGCCCATAACTTTTTAGCATTCGGTGACGCGGCCCGATCGAACGCCAGTAACCGACCCATTCGAGTCTTTCTCGCGCGTTGAGGTCAATCTCCGCCCAGAAGACGCCTTCTTTGCCCCCGCTGCAAGCTAATATTCTTCCCATCGGGTCAATCACGAGACTATTACCGCTGTACACCGATGGAACCATATACAGGCCGTTATCGCGAGCCCGAACACGGAATACCGACTCACCGTACACCCGGCCGGCTTCGTCAGGCAGTGTATTGCCCCAGGTCGGCGCAAAGATAATCTCCGCCCCTTTAAGTGCAAATATCGCTGCCGGCTCCGGAAAGAACCAGTCGTAACATATCTGAATCGCTATCTTTCCGAAATCCGTCTCAAAAACAGGATACGCATCACCCGGCCTGACACCATTCTTCCATTCCTCACGGGGCAGATGAACCTTCCGGTACTTGCCGGCAATCCGTCCCTTACGGTCCAGCAGTACAGCGGTATTATAAACAACATCACCCACTTGCTCGGTAAGGCCCGCCACCACCCAAATTCGATTCCTCCGTGCAGCATCAGCTAATTGCCTGGTGGCCGGCCCCGGCATCGGCTCGGCGCAGTCTTTCACCGAACAGCCTGTTCCAACCATCGTCATCGCCTCACCAAGGCACACAACGTCCAGTCCAAGTTTACCGGCTGCATCAATCTGCTCGCACCATAGTTTCAGATTATTCTCTGGTGTGCTGTTTCTGGGTTGCAGATATACAGTGCCGACCTTGACCTTTCGCGGCCCCGGCCGGGAAGTCGCCTGTAAGCTCGCCTGCTTCCAAATTACCGAACCACCCTGCGGCCATTTAACCTCCAGTGACAATCGTGCACCATCAGCCGCCTCAGGCGCAACAAGGACATCTTCAAAACTCGCTATATCGGCCTCAAGCATCGGCCCTCGCACAAGCATACCAGCCGGGTGAAGCAACTTCCCGCTACGGGTCCAGCTTATACGAACCAGTATTGACTGGTAAGGCATAGGAACATTGCGCAATCGACAAACTGCTCTAACCGCGTATGCCCGACCAGGCTTGATGTTTTTGATTTCCTGAACAACTCCACCGACAGCATAAGGATCCTCTGCCTCGACTAAAAGCCCTTCATCAACACTTTTGACACGACACGCCGCCTTCTCCCATACAGGCTTCCAGACAGACCAGCCAGCCGGAAACTGTTCCTTGTCAGCCGATTTAAACGTCGGATTAGCTACCAATTCCTTTGCCTCAAGGCCCTCAGCGCCACCGAGCACGCCCCCATCAAAACAAACAACCACCAGCACACTAACCACTAACCACTTACACATCATTAACTCCTTCACACAATCCACATGCACCTCATTAACCATAAAAGACCGTGCCTACTAATAACTTGGGGTATAACCTAATTTCCCCCACACGGCCTTCTGCACCCTGTGCAAATCCGGGTTGCCCGGCTGATCAGAACCAGAGCCGACCTCCAGCTTGCCATAGCTTATCGTACGCGGGTCCTTCCACTTCCAGTATTCGCTGTGCCCATCTGCAAAAGAAAAGTCAGTACCGTTGCCGTGCCGGACTGGCGGCGGGTCCTTATGGCGGTTGTTCAGGATACCAGGCGCTGTCACTCCACCTCCCCACCAGGCCTCCCTGTCATAAGGGACACTCCAGCTCGCGAATGTTACCCAGCCCTCATCAAGAAAAACAACCCTCTCGCCTGGTCTGCGAATATCCATCCTATTCTTAATCCTCGGCCCGCTCGGCCAACCATTCATAGAATCGACTATAGCGTACGTCCGCATTTCTCCCCGCAGACCAGTTGGACACTTGTAAAGTTTTTCGTTCACGCAGTATGGAAATAGCGCTCCGTCTTTGATAGCTTTTATCTGGTCCTTTTCACTGGTATTATCCGAATAACCAGCCCAGTGTACCCAACCGTCCTCATCTCTTGGTATATTCCCTTCACCTACTTTGCCTGTATTGCCGTTAACAATCTTGTCATCGTTATCGTCCGCATACAAAACCCACGCAAGGCCTAACTGCCCGAGATTGTTAAGACAGGCCGCACGTTTGCCCTGTTCCCTGGCTCTGTTTAATGTCGGTATCAATATTGCCATCAACACCGCAATAATAGCAATCACAACCAAAAGTTCTATTAACGTAAATCCTCTTCGTTTGCCCATAATAATCCTCCTTGCACTTCCGCCATTATACACTTTGTCATTCTGTGCTTTCTGCCTCTGTGCCTTAACAACTTAATACCTATTCACCAACGACTATCTGCTTTGCGCGAACTCCGACATACATTTCACGCTTCCCGAGATACGAATCGCTTGCTTTCCAAGCGCTTGAGCGTGGCGCGTGTTACTCGCTGGACGTAGTTATCCGAATCCTTCAAGGCAGCCTTTATCTGCGGCAAGACCGGCCGGGCCTTCTCGCCAATCTTGTTCAGGGCGATAATAGCGTACAGCCGTGCTTTAGCTGTCTTGTCCTTCAGCGATTCGGCTAATACCGGCAGTGCCTCTTTTTCTTCGCCCCAGTCACAAAGTGCGTGCGCCGCGGCGATGCGAACAATCGCCGCCGGGTCTTTCAGCGATTTTTTAAACGCCGTCTTCGCCCGCTTTATATCCGAAGAGCTTTTACAACTATTGTGCAGGCCTATCACAGCCCAGTAACGAACAGAGGCGTATTTATCGCTCAACACTTGAAAGTATGTTGGTATCGCTTTTCTCCGTAAGGAGTCCCTAGGACTGCCCTGGAGGTCTAACTCTTTTACCTTGCGCAGGCGTTCAAGCAGGTCCGTTCGGTCGAGTTTATTCCGCCAGTGCTGCTCGTCCTTAGCCGGTGTTTGGGGACGCTGCTGTGTTGAGACTTTGTCGCCGAATTTGAACCGGACCTCGCTGCTGTCCTTAAAGCCGATACGGCAGGCCTTGGCGTGCAGCACTTTACCCGGCGTAAGCCATACGGATTTTCTATACAGTTTCCAGCCGGTTTTGGTTTTGCCATCGTCGCTGATTCTGTAAACGAGCGAAGCACCGGCCGTAGGACAGGCGATTGTAACCCGACGTGCGGCTTTACCCGGCGTTCCCGCCTGCCACTTCGGCGACCAGAATATCGGTTCCGCCGTCTTTTGGAACTGCCCGTCCGGGCGCTTCATTTCGTCAAATTCAGGTTCCGGAATCAGTCCCATATCACCGGTTTCTTTCATCCACTCCTGATGCACTCTGCGCATTCGTTCGAGCACGCTTTTGTACTTCGGATTATCCGCCAGGTTTTTGACCTCGTGCGGGTCGTTAAGCGTGTCATATAATTCTTCTACCGGTTTGGTTTCCTCGAAGTACTGTTTCTGCGGGCCTTTTAGTTTTCCTTCGGCGTTGAGACGGCGCATCTCCTGCATTGTAGGCATCTGGTTCATATACTCAATGTCCTGGCCGCGAGTTAAGTACCACATATAGTTGCGAATATATTTGTAACGCTTGTCGCGCACTGCACGGATAAGGTCGTATGCCTCATCCATCCGGTCCCTCGCAGCAAAAATATACTCGCGCGGTTTGGCCTTTTGACTGCCTAAGAACGCCCGGCCCTGTATGTACTCCGGTATTTTTATGCCCGTCAGCGACAGCATAGTCGGCGCAAAATCAATGAAAGCGAGCAGGTCGCTGTTAACGGTGTCGGGTTCGACCGCATCCGGACTGCCCGGCATTGCAAGCTTTCGCAGTTTCTTTGGCACACGAATAATCAGCGGAATTCTAAGGCCCGAATCGTAAATCCATCGTTTGCCGCGCGGCAGTCCGCGTCCGTGGTCGCCCCAGAACCATACTATCGTATTATCGGCAAGCCCCTCGTCTTCAAGCTGTTTGAGGATTTCGCCGACCTGCTTATCCATCAGCGTAATAATATCGTAATACTGCGCCCAGTCTCTGCGAACCGCCGGTGTATCAGGATAATAAGGCGGCAGCACCGCTTTAGACGGGTCATGCCTCTCATCCGGCTTGAGACTCGCCAAACGCTTGAGCATACTTTTGCTTCTGTTGCGTATTTGACTTTCGTGTGAAGTGGTAAAATTGAATACGGCGAAAAACGGCTGGCCCTCGGCACGGCCATGCCAGTGTGCCTTTCGGCTGCTCTGGTCCCAGGCGCTCGGCGGCGGGGCAAACTGGTAATCGGTTTTAGAGTTGTTCGTGCAATAATAACCGGCCGCCCTGAGGTACTCGCTGAAACACTTTACGTATGCCGGCGGCACACCCTTGCAGCGCATATGGTGCGTGCCGATAGTGGTCGGGTACATCCCGGTGATGATACCGGAGCGCGTCGGGGCGCAAACACCGGAGTGCGAATATACATTGTCATAGCGCACGCCCTGGATTGCAAGCTTGTCGATATTGGGCGATACAGCGTAACTATCACCATAACAGCCTAAGTCGGGACTGATGTCCTCGCAACTGACCCAGAGAATGTTTGGCCGTGACGTCTTTGTGGTTTCGTCCGCGCTAAGGGGAATTTGGTGTAAGAACATTGCGGCCACCGACCCTGAGCCAATCTGCAGGAACCGGCGCCTGTTTATATTGTTTTTGGAACTTGCCATAAATGTTACCTCCACGCATCAGTATTCTGTAACAGGTGATTTGCAAAGTTGTCATTGCGAGGCCTTTGAAAAAGGCCGTGGCAATCTCATGGGATCGAACAATAGAGATTGCTTTGCTTCGCTCGCAATGACGGTTTGCAAAGGTTTTCTACAAAGTATCACTTTATTATAACTCCCTGAAATTAATAGACAATTCAAATCCCAACGAGCCGGGACTTTATAATTGATTAGGAAACAACGATTATTTATTCCGCCAAAAGACGGCGGTTCTGCGATATTGGGTTCGATGAGAATTGCGGGTTCGGTTCGTATATTGCGTATTGCGCCAGAAATGTCCTGCAGGGCTGCTTTTCGATTTGACGGATTAGAAAATTCCGTGTAGGGTATAGGGTGAAAGCCTGCAAAGTTCATT
>CAYTND010000017.1:958-13751 GCA_964438965.1 uncultured Pirellulales bacterium | reverse complement strand
TCTCCTCGGCCTTCTTATACGCTTCCGAGGTGATCCGCTTTTCTTCCGCCTCTTTGCGACCTTCGATTTCCATCGCCTCGCCTTCGCCCTCGCTGCGAAACTTCGCCGCAATCCGCTGTCTCTCAACTATCATCCGCTGATAAACCGACTCTTGCACCTGCTTCACATAGTTAATTCGCTTGATACGAATGTCCACAAGCTCAATCCCGAACTTCGCAGCAGCGGGCCCGGCTTCGAGAAGAATCTTTTCCGTAACCTTGTCTCTGCCGACCTCCACTTTGGTCACCTCAGCAATTCGCCCTCCTTCGAGCCCCTCCATCATCTTCATCGGCCTTGCCGAACTCCTTACTACATCGATAAGAAGATGGCTCGATATCTGGTTGCGGACCGCACCATTGATAATATCGTCCAGCCGGCTTTGTGCCGACTCTTCACGACCCACCGCCTTACGAAAAACCAATGGATTGTCTATCCGCCACCTCGCAAAACAATCGACCCAGATATATCGCTTGTCAACTGTCGGCACCTGTTCAGGCTTGCCGTCCCATTCCAGTATCCGCTTCTCATAGTAGTTCGCCTGTTCAAAGATCGGTATCTTAAAGTGCAGCCCCGCATCCTTGACTTCCCGCTTGAAGTTTCCAAACTGAGTTATCACAACCTGCTGGGTCTCGGAAACCGTATACAGAGCCGAACCTGCAATCACGACCACAATCAGAACCACTATTACAACCGCAATCAATTTCACGTTATGCATGATTATTTCTCCCCGACATTCATCAGAGGCAACAGCCCCTTGACATTATCATCGATGATATATTTCTTCTCCAGATTCGGCAGCATCTTGCCCAACGCCTCGATGTAAAGACGCCTTCGCGTAACATCCTTGCTCAGCGAATACTCGGTCCATATCTGCAGAAAACGGCTCGCGTCGCCAATGGCCGTATTTGTCCGGTCTATTGCATAACCCTCAGCCTGCTTGACCATCTGAAGTGCCTGACCCGTTGCCTTGGGAATAATCTTGTTATACTCCTCAAGTGCCTGATTCACCAATTTCTCCTTGTCCTGCTGTGCCGCATTGACCTCGTTAAAAGCAGGCTTGACCTTTTCTGGAGGATTCACATCCTGAAGCTTCACCGCGACAACCTTCAGACCCACCGTGTATGTATCCAGGAGTTGCTGCATCTTCGTCTGGGCCTCGATGTTGATCTCCGCCCGTCGGGAAGTCAGCACCTCATCCACAGACGAGTCCCCCACAACGCTTCGCATCACCGATTCGGAAACATCTCTGAGCACTTTTTCCGGATCCCGCATATTGAACAGATAGTCCTTGGAGTTGTCGATCTTGTACTGGACAATCCATTCAACCTCCCCCACGCTCAAATCACCACAGAGCATAAGGTATTCCTCCTGGGGTCGTTGCCCGTACTGCGTCTGCACGCCCGCCTTGATCGTTCGAAAACCGAATTCCTCCTTCATTATCCTTTCCACCTGCGGCGTGCTCACCCTCTCAATCACCAAAGGCAACTTCAGATGGAGCCCCGGCTTGGTAGTTCGCACATATTTGCCGAACCGCTGCACAACTCCCTCCTCATCGGTGTTCACCATGTAAAACGAAGTCGACCCGACAGCCAGAACAAGCACAATCGGAACTGCCAATTTGAGCCAGGGGATCCACTGTTTGAGCAGATTAAAATTTATCCTATATTCACCTGTTTCCCATTTACTTATCCGTTCCATTTGAGGTCCTTTCCAAGACACAAGCGACGTACAGCCGCTGCCGTATATCATCAATTATAGGTTGGCCCAGCACTGCGTCAACAAAATTAAAAACAAAATTAAAGAGCAGCACGGGGCTTGCCCTGCCGCGATACTTTGGGTATTATATGACATTATGCCGAATTACATGCAATGTATCGTCCAAACGTAAGAAAAGGAACGTCTCCTGCAAAATTGAGGTTAGGCATATACCGATATGTTTCAAGAAATCTAAGAGGTAAAAACAAGATGGCTGAAAACAAAACCAAACTCAAGCTGGATGCTTTGCCCGAACAGATACGCGATAGTATGAAGAGTTTTGCCGATAAGCTCACTGCAGAATTAGGCGAGAATCTGCAGAGCATCACAGTGGTCGGCAGCAGTCTGACCGCGGATTACAGGCCCGGCCAAAGTGATATCAATACTGTCCTGGTCCTTGGGAGACAGACTTCTGCTTCGCTCAATGCCATTGCCACTTTCGCCAAGCCGATGAGAAAGAAACGCATCTCTCCGCCTCTGCTTATGACAGAATCTTATATTGAACAGTCACGTGACGTATTCGGCGTTGAATTCCTGGACTTTCAACTAACGCACCAAACAATACTCGGCGACGACCCTTTTGCTGCGCTAACTTTTGATAAAAAAGACGTTCGCCTCCAGTGTGAACGAGAACTAAAAGCAATGCTTATCCGATTAAGGCAGGGCTATATTGCTGCGGCGGCTAATAAAAAACTTGTCCGGGACGTTCTGATTTCGACGGCAAAAGGACTGATGCCACTTTTGCGAGCTATTCTATGGCTAAAAGATATCGACCGACCCACTAAGGCTGAATCAACATTCAGTAAAGCGGCTGAGCAGTTTTCAATCAATATGGAACCCCTGATAACCACAAGAAAATGGCAGTACCAAAAGGTACGGCTTAGCGAGGTTGAGATGGAGAATGCCTTCGAATCGGTTTATGCAACTGTCGAACAATTAGCTCTTTTCGTTGATAAACTCGAGGTCTGATCATGCAACGATTCTTTTCTAAGCTAATAGCGGCGCTTCTGGTAATATCGTCTGCGACAACAGCCTGCTGGGCGGCGGCTGATTTGCCGATGCCGCGCCATTACGTCGAAGATTATGCCAACGTAGTAAACGCCTCCCATGAACGTTCGCTAAACGGGATACTGCAAGAGCTGGAACAAAAAACCGGCGCGCAGTATATCATCCTGACCGTGGAAACAACGGGAGGGCTGCCGATTGAGCAGTTCGCAATCGAGCACGTTGAGAAATGGAAGCTCGGCCAAAAAGGCAAAGACAATGGGATGCTTTTCGTCCTTGCGAAAAACGACCGAAAATGGCGATTCGAGGTCGGCTATGGATTGGAGGGCTTTATTACGGACCAGTACTGCGGCCGGGTAGGCAGAGAGATCCTTGTGCCATATCTTAAGCAAGGCAATTACAGCGAGGGTATTTATCAAGCCAATTTAAAAATCATTCAAAAAATCGCTTCTGAATCCGGCGTTAATCTGACCGGCATGCCCAAGATAGCCCCCCTCGGTACTGAACGTAGTAACATAAGAAGAGGCCTGCCTTGCTGCAGTATTCTGCCGATGTTGCTTTTCATGTTCCTGATATTCGGTAGAGGGGGCAGAGGGATGGGGATGTGGTTTTTTCTGCCGTTTATGTTAGGTGGATTCGGCGGCCATGGAGGTTATGGCAGGAGTGGCTCGTTCGGAGGCGGCAGCTTCGGCGGTGGCTTCGGCGGATTCGGTGGCGGCATGGGCGGCGGGTTCGGCGGTGGCGGAGCAAGCGGCGGCTGGTAAGAAGGAAAGTAAAAAGGGAAAAGTTAAAAGGGAAAAGTAAAATGAAAAATTCCGGAAAAATGTGGGTCGTTTTAGTCGCAGTGCTGGTCGTCTTGTTACTGATTGGCCTTGGGATATTCTCTTGGTACATTGGCGGTTACAACAAAGCTGTCAACCTCGAACAAGGTGCGGAAAAGGCCTGGGCGGACATCGATGCTGCTTTGCAGCGAAGGCTCGATCTGGTGCCAAATCTTATCGAAACGGTAAAAGGATATGCTGGACACGAAAAAGAGCTATTTGAAAACATTGCCAAATCGAGGGAGAAATATTTTCAGGCCGGCAACAGGGCCGGCAAAATCGAGGCATCCAATGAACTTAGTGGGTTTTTGTCCCGGCTCTTAATGCTCCAGGAAAACTATCCACAGCTAAAGGCCAGTGAAAACTTCCGAGACCTTCAGGTTGCTCTCGAAGGCACGGAGAACCGGATAGCAGTTGCGCGTACGAGATATAACGAAGCAGCTAAACAACTTAACGCCTACACACGGCAATTTTTCGGGTCATTTTTCTGCAGGCGGGCGGGCGTAGAGAAAGTCGAATATTTCGAGGCCAGCGAGCAGGCAAAGACCGAAGTGCCCAAAGTTGAATTCTGAAAACATTCATCGGGTCTGTGAAATAATGGAAAACCAAAAGGGCAAAAGCCCTAAAGAAAGTGCGGTGGTAACAAGATACTTGCTTATGCCCCACCAGGCCAATCCTCAGGGCACAGCGTTCGGCGGAGCAATTGTGGCCTGGATCGATATGGTGGCGGCAATGGCGGCACAAAGACACTGCGGAAAAGAGGTTGTTACCGCAGGTATCGACTCACTGGTCTTCAAAGAGCCGATTCGCATCGGCGACCACGTTGTGTTAAAGGCCTCAATAAACTATGTCGGCCGTTCGTCGATGGAGGTGGGCGTTCAGGTCAGCAGAGAAGACCCATACGGCGGCGATAAGGTCATAGCTACGACGGCGCATTTGACTTTTGTAGCGCTGGATGAGAACAAAAGGCCGACCGCTGTGGCGCCGATATTGCCTGAAACAGAGCAGGAAAAAAGACGCTGCGAAAACGCCAAACTTCGAGTCAAAGCCCGAAAAGAACTGCTTGAGAAAATGAGTTGATGTGGGGTAATTACCCCCCCCTTACGGTCGGGGCTCTGTTTAGAGATTCGGCGGGGCGCTTAGAACCAGAAACGGACTGAATATCTATTCTGTCGGGAGTTTCGACCGCAGGCGCCTTGAGGCCATATTTTTCTTTTAGCATTTCTCGTTTCTGGTAGCACTGCTCTGTGAAAACCGCAATTTCCGAGTCAAGATTTGCGCTCGGCGAATCGCCGAAAAAGGCGTGAATAATCGGAAAGACCAAATCGGGCTTTCTCTTTCTTAACTCTTTCGCCATCGCCTCTATCTTTGCTGTTGCAACTCCTTCCTGCATGCAGGTAAAAGGACCTACGTGAAATATTCCCGAGATACAGGCATCGCCTGCCGGCGTAATTAAATCGTTCATAAAATGATACGCAATTCCCGTGCTTAACGGAGATTCTCCTTCGATATTGCCATGACCTTCGTGATTGCGTTCCAAAGTTTCTATCATATCAATCGGTTTTGGAAGAACATGCCTGCCGTGAAGGACTTCGTGGAACGGCCCGGCTATTTTCTCTTCAACAGAAGACATATACCTTCCCTTAAGAAAAGACCTGGTAAATTTTCCCGTTACTTTTAACGTCCTGCTTAAATTGAAACTTTTAAGCGCCAACCTCAGGTCTCTTCCGGCATTTCTTATATTCATTTTATTTACATAATCCAGCCAATCGGTTACGGGGTCCCTGACAATTTCCAGACCTTTTTCTTCCAACCGGCGGACTACAAAATTAGTGCATGGGTCGTGCTGCCTCACGTAGATCTCCCCTATGTAAAGAACAAGAGGAAATCTCTTGTGGTTCCGCAGATTAATTTTTTTAAATAGTGATACCGTTTCTTTTCCCCACTCTATGAGGTCCGATGTTTCAGCGCCGCTTTCTACGGTTTTTTCCAGCGCACTTAACCTTTCCTTTTTGAGTTCTTCCACCAGCTCCTTATCCTCGGCATACGGGCGAAATCTCAACGTTATATCCCCCAGCAGGTCCGATGCTTTTATCCCTTTAAACAGGATTTGCTGCATTTTGCTTTTTTCCGACGAGCTAAGCTTCTTCGGGAAAGGTATGTCCTGATAATCGGTTTCCGAAGAAGGACCTGCCACCGGGACCTTCTCCAAACCTTCGCGGTCCAGAAATCCTCTGACCAGCTCCGTATATTTTCCAAATCTGCAGGGGCCGCTCGTTGTCGGAAGCATGACAAGATAGTGATTATCGACATATTCTTTGCCTTTTTGTTCAATTTCTTCCTGCAGAAAACCAATTGCATCACCGACAACGCCTTTAAGTGGATGGCAGACCTCCGTATAGATGTGCTTTCTGGCTACCTGGTAACCCCTGGGCGTGTCTGTCGGTAGTACGCTGCTGTTTACTCCGAAATGTCTCAGGCCTGCGGCTCCGACAAAACTGGCATCTCCCATATTAGGAAGAAGCCAGGTCCTTTCTTCGGAACCATCGTACGTGCGTCTTTTTATTTGCTCAATATTCAATTTTTTCGGCCTGCTTTGATTTACAACCCTTTCGTGAGCCTCCGTCCTTGTTACAAAGGGGGCGTTGTTGGTTTGAGCATCCGTCAGCAGGACAAGAAGCGGCTTATTTGCAGCCTGATGAAATTTTTCTTCCTGATAAATCTTTAAGCTGTCCGGGCCACAGGCAAAATTCATCATCCTTATGCCAAATAAATTTGGATGGTTCGCTACGAAAAGATTGGCCTTCAATATCTTTACGCTCTGGACCCAAAATTCGTTCTCCACTATATCGTCAAGGGAGATGTCTGCGAACTTACGTTCCAAAAAAAGCTGTGGTATGTAATTTAATCCTCTAATCTGTGAGAACATAGCTCCCGAGCTTGAGCTTGCTTCCGGGTCGAGCAGCACATAATCTCTGCCGATACCCACGTAAGCTTTTTCATCGTTCTCTTCGATTCTCTTTAAGAACTTATCTCCTTCTTCGTAGAGTTCGGCTTTAAACTTGCTTTCGGCCTGGTCCGCATATTTAATCGCACCTCTTATCTGTTTATCGGTGATGTTAAAACCTAATCTATCAAATTCCTGCCTAAACGCTTGAACAAGAAGAGCCGTACCTCCAAAGTGCAGAATAGGATTTATCTGTTTGTTTTTGTCGAGCGAAAGAACGTCGTTCAAGATATAGCCTTCCGACTCCGTGTAAATGCAGTACTTCAGGTCCGGAGGAGTACCGGTTCTCAGCTCGATAAAGCTCGGATTGAACAGGTATTCTACGTCCGTATTTTTGTTTAATACTGATGCGTGTCCTGTTGCTAATTTTCTGGCTATACAGAACTCTGTTCTTGAGTTGTCAATTCCTATCTTTGCAATCTCCTTATCTGTTCTCGGTGACACGACAGGATAGAACCCGAGTTTTCTGAACAAGGCGGCGCTCCAGATTCCCTTTTCTCCAAGCGTTGCAGTGCTTCTTTTAATGCCCACCGTTACCGTCTCCTGCTTATCTATTTGCAAAGAAGACAGCTCGCCGAGCAGGCATCCCTGTTTTTTGAAGTGCTGCTCGTATATCTTGTGGTATTTTTCCACATAGTTTGTTTTTGGCTTTTTGGCTGATTCGGAATTCCCTCTCGGACAAAAGCCTCCTGTAATTATTTCGTCATCTTCAATGGAAAAAACTTCGAGCTGACAATCCCTAACACCGCAGGATTTTTCCCCGAACAGCTCTTTGCAGGACACTCCGCGCTTTTCAAAGGGCATATCGACCAAGTCCCAGCCTCTGAATGCGGATTCGCAGCTCTTACCCTGTGCTTCCAACTGTTTTATGTTCTCGATGATGTCAAGGGCCTGACCCCAGGCACCGAACATTTCTCTGTGAGGATAGGCCTCTATTTGTTTGTCCGTTACCTGCGCAAGTGCGGCAAGAAAAGCCTTTCCCAAAGGAGGGCCACCCTGAGCGGAACATTTATCGCCGGCGTGCTGGGAGCCTCCGACAAACTTAAAGTAATAACTGGCGGCGGTCCCCCTGACTATCGCAGCGGCTATTTCTTCTTTGCTGAAACCCTCGGCGATGAGCCTGTTCTCATCCATCTCCATAAAAACACCGCAGGTCGAGTCAATTACGGGGACTCTTTCTGCTCTCAGCGCGGCCTGTTGTAAGGAATTTTCCACATTCAGATTTATGATGTCAGCCATATTCTCAAGCGTTTGGCCGGAACCCGCCTGGCAGCTATAATTCATTTTTGCTTCTTTTACCGTTCCATCCTTAGCAAAACTGGTAAACTTCATATCCTGCCCGCCCACTTCAAAAATGGCGTCAATCTCAGGGTCGCAGCGCTTGACGCCGAGGGCATGACAGGTAATCTCGTCAGTTACTCTGTCTGTGAGCTCTATCCCTTCTTTCGCCAATTGCTCTGATTTCTTTTTGCTGACCAGGATCTTCTCGTACAGTTTCCTCGCAGAGCCGGTAGCTCCGACTCCCTTTACAATCACTTTTTCTCTGTGTCTGCTCAGGTATTTTAGAACACGCTTTAAGGATTCCTCGGGACTGCCGTGAGTTTTGATGTAAAGTTTATCGAGGAGCTTGCCTGTTCTTAACTCAACCAAAGCCCCTTTTGTGGTCGTACTGCCACCGTCTATCCCCAGCACGACCTCTGTTTTTTCCGTTATTTGTCCTTTTAAGGTAACGCTGCTTTCATTTACTTTTCCGAGACTTTCGTGAAGGGCAGGGGTAAACTGTCTTTTTTTCCTGCTGTATGCTGCAATTTTATCAAGCTGCTCGATACTAAAAACAACGCTGTTGTTTTGCTCTATTCCTTTAACCGCTGCGCCTATGGCTGCTATGTTGTGGTAATGCTGCGGTCTTGTTATAGAAAGTCCGAGGAACTCTTCGAGGTTTTTTCTTATAAGATCGTTATTTAGAACGCCCCCTGTCGCAATAGCATGAGCTGAATTTTCTGAGTCCTTGAATTCTCTTGCCCCAAGAACGTCTATTTTATAATTTCTGGCGACCGTTCTGAAAAGTCCCGCTAAGTTATCTTCTCTTTTTGCTCCTTCATTTTGTTTGTGAATCAAATCAGACTGGATAACGACGCCGCATCTTGCCAGAAACTCACTCGGCCGCTTCGACTGCTCCGCCTCCTTTTGGGCCCTGTAAAACATCTCTTCCAGTCTTGCCTGTGATTTCTTTCTGTTTCGTATTCTGATATTTTCCTTTTGTTTTTCATCCTGTACCCCGGCGATGTCCTCAAGTTCAGGCTCGGAGACCTGCCCTTCGAACAGCCTTCTGCACTGTTTCTCTATCAACGTTCCGGAGCCTCCGCCGCATTTGGTCCCTGTTTTCCACTCCTGAATAATCTTTTTGCCGTTTATCTGTTTCAAGCTAAAAAAGTATGAGTCCTTTGCCCCTATATGAAAGATGTACTGTGCCTGCGGCTGTACTGTTTCTGCCCCCTTCGGAATCGCTACACTGTCGAACGTATAGGTTATACCCTTCATAACTTTCGAGAATGACTCTGCGCCGCTTCCTGTAAATGCTGTACTTTTTATTTTATCGCTGCTGAATTTTTCCTTTATGTCCCGCCAGGCCTGTCTTATGGCCCCGTCAGGGTCGGCAAGGTGCATTATCGGTTTGGGAGAGTATATTGTTTCTTTATCTTTAGTGAGGACCACGTAATGCACAAAGCTGCTGCCAACATCAAAACCTACAAACAGAGCCGGCTCTGAGCTATTGGCTTTCCATTTAGTTTGTTTGCCCATAATTTACTCCTTATACCCTTACAAAACTGACGTCCCGTGTTTTGGGCTTGCTTTGTTCAGAAGTGTCGCCGCGGGTTTTTCGAGCATTACTATAAGAGTTTTTTGTTCGGTCTGCTATATTGTTTCTTAGTGAGCCAATATGTCAAAGTAATTCTGAAGAAAACCCCCAAAAATCTACTAACACTATAGTGTGTTAAGTGGTGAATTTTTGTTAGCAAGTGTGTTAGAACCAGCACAAACTAACACCTTAACATTACTAAAAAACTGCTGCTGTTCGTTTAGGCCCTCCCGACACACATAATTTAACAGGTTTTCCACAAGGGTATGTGTGAATTATTTCGCTCTAACTAACGGTTTTGTAAGGCTTTAGGATCTGGCCCCGGGGTAAATGTAACAATTTAACCGGCTATATGACTACTAATACTAACTTTATCCTATTAATATATATTATTCTTAACGATAAACAGATACGCAACTGCACATTTGGGGTCGAAGAATACTGCAAGATTCTTTGGCCACACCTCGGGATAGTGGACCTGAACGTTATGATAACTTTTAGGTGAAAGCAACAGCTTGCTATTTGTTGTGGCTTTTAGTATCTTGACACGCGATGAGTTATGAGTATTCACAATCCGGTTTTCAAGTCGGGTGGACCTTGTCTTTTCGGCGCTTCTATAATTTTTTAGCTGCTCGTGCTTACAGCGTCATTATATTCGGTGCGTTGTTTTGCACGCTGGCAGTAAAACTCTTTCACTCGTGGCGTTACAGCTTGCTCAACGAATATTTTGGCTGGGTTCTTGCTGATATCTCCTTTCTGTTAATGGTTGAGGTCATTCTAGCGCTGGTTTGTTTTCGATGGCCTAAGAGATGGGTTCTGCGCACAGCCACTATCATTGCTGCGATTGTATGTGCCTGGTCGGTTATGAACGCCGGCTGGCTAATCAGAACGGGAACACAGATTCTGCCCAGAGTTCTTCTGCCTTTAATCCGGGCGCCATTGAACACTTTGTGTATTATTGGTGTTAATCTTTTAAAAATGCCTAAAACATCAATTATTTTGCTCGGCCCCAGCGCCGTAGCTCTTACTTTTTTCTTTTTCGTCTTAGCCAATCCACAACTACCGGCTTACAATCGTAAACGGTTTTTAAGTAGGGTCATTATTTCTATTATTATCGTTGTTATCAGCATTACAGTTCGCGGGGCAGTGTCCGGACGAAGCTCTCCACAAGTAGCATCCTTGGGACTGCATTACAACTGTCACTTGCGGGCGATAATTAGCATTGCCGTGTCAGATTACCGCCGTTCATTTAAACCTGAGCGGAAAATACCGACCTTCGACCAACTTGGAATTACACGAAAACCACAGCAGCTAAATCGCAATATAGTCGTGGTTATCCTCGAAGGCGTTCAATATCGGTACACTTCGTTTGCGGATAGGCGGAATAATTTAACGCCGTATCTCACAGCTTTAGCCGGGCAGGGTGTTGAATTTTCAAACACACGCTCATCCATAACCCATACTACAAAAGCGCTGTTTGCGCTTTTGACCGGCCGATTTTCTTCCGCTTCCCAGGACATTGCTGAGACAGTCCCTGTCGTGAAGCCCTATGCCGGTATAGTTACGACTCTCCGTGACAAACTTAATTATCGAACGGCGTTTTTTCAGTCAGCCATGGGCAACTTTGAATCTCGACCCGGGCTGGTATATAATCTTGGCTTTGATAAATTCTGGGCCAGAGACGACCTGAATGACCCTAACAGCTTTCTCGGCTACTTGGCGTGCGATGAGTTCTCGATGTTAAAGCCTATCACCGAATGGATAAAAGCAGATGAGCGACCATTCTTCCTTACTATTCTCTGTTCGGTTACCCACGACCCTTATGAGGTTCCTGAGTGGTTTGACACACCGGCGAAGGAGCCGTTAGAGCGTTATCGACAGTCGATTCTTTATACTGATAAATTCTTAGCTGCTCTGGATGTGGAGCTTACCAGGCTGAATCTTACGGATAAAACAATTTTTTGTGTTATAGGAGACCATGGCGAGGCGTTCGGTGAGCACGGCCAGCTTGGGCATGCGCTTATAGCTTTTGAGGAGGCTCTTCACATACCCTTTTGTCTGCGTGCCCCGTTTCTGGTGGAGCCGGGAGTTAAGGTTACCGAGCCGGTCAGCTCAGTTGATTTGACACCGACGCTGTTAGGGCTGTTAGGTTTTGAAACGGAAACAGTTGGTTTTGACGGCGTTAATGCGCTCGGTTCTATTCCCCAAAGCCGTAAGGTCTATTTTTCCGGCTGGATGCAGGAAGGACCTGCGGGTTTTGTACAAGGTGAGCGTAAGTTCATATATAATCCGGCGGACAGAACGGCCTGCGTCTATGATATTGGCACAGACCCGCTTGAATTGGAAAGGATAGAACTGCCTGAACAGCAGGCTCGGAAGATTGTGGATGAGATTGTCGCGTGGCGGAAGGGCACAATTTTTCAGCTCGACCAGCAGAGAAGCGGCAAGAAGGTGCTCTTTGACCGCTGGCTTTGTCGTTGGACAAACCGCGTTTGTTCTGCTAAGTATCAACCAAAAGAAGACAGCGGCGACAAAGCCCAGGAGTATGATTAGTGCCGGTTTTAGTGAATTTGTTCATTTTATTCACCCCACGTTGTTTTTTATAAACACCCAATAAGCCCCCTTATCATTTAGTGTCTTATTGCCCTATGGGTGTAAAGGTGGGCTGGGTAGGCATATTAAGCGTTGATAAATATCAACACGCTGTTAAAATACAACACTCTCTTATTTCACAATTAGAATGGCATTTGCGAGCGCAACTATTTTTACTGCAAGGTGTTAGCGTAGGTTGGGGGCGGGTCCTGCCTTAATTTTTTGCAGTTGGCATATTCTTTGCGGTTTCACTTAGTTTGTCCTCTTTTGATAGCTATATTGGGCGGACGGCCTAAAAATTTTTCAAAGGAGGATCTGTCCGCCCGATTTTAGTTTTAGATAGATATAAATAGATAGGTACAAAATCGGCACAGCCGGTTTTGTTCATAATTTTTCGTTTAGCGGGGTCGCTCCGGAGGAGGGTCGGCTCCGCGTTTTTTTTGCGCAAAGGCCGTTCTCATATTTGGCGCAAATACAATCCATATAAACCTGTTAGAAGACTTTCCGGCATTCCCGGCTGTTTAGCGTAATTTTGGGCTACTCAATAGCCGTCCCGGGCCGTATAATCAGGGGCGTTATGGAGCGTGCGGTTTATAGAATTATCGATGCCAATTTTAATCGTTCCCGTGAAGCGATTCGTGTAATGGAGGAGTTTTGCAGATTCGCTTTGAATTCGGGGCCGCTTACCAAGCGAGCCAGGCAGATTCGGCACGA
>CAYTND010000017.1:0-948 GCA_964438965.1 uncultured Pirellulales bacterium | reverse complement strand
GCTTTCATCAGCCATTGGCAGGCTCAATGCCGGTCGGCTTATCTCAAGCAGAGATACCTTGGGCGATGTCGGCGTTGGCAAGACAGTCGATGAGCAGTTTGTACGCGGCGAGCTAAGGGATTGTTTTACTGCCGGCTGTAAACGTCTAACCGAGGCATTGCGGGTGCTTGCCGAGATGACCCAGACGCAAGACCGCTCCGTAGCCGAGACGATTGAAAAGTTGCGATACGCTGCTTATACGCTTGAGAAAGATATTGTTCTTTTCAGTGATGCTTTTGAGAAATTCAGTCGCGTTAGATTATATATAATAACCGGCAACCTGCCGGCGGATATTATTTCTTTAACTTGCAAGTGTGCAGCCGGCGGTGCCGATTGCATCCAGCTGCGCGCCAAGGCCGTCGAGGACGACAAACTTTTCGCCATTGCTGTCGAATTTGTACGGATATGTAAGGACGCCGGCGTACTTAGCATAATAAACGACCGGGTTGATGTGGCGGTTGCTGCAGGTGCTGACGGCGTTCATCTTGGCCAGAATGATTTGCCCATCGAGCAGGCCCGCAAGTTCCAGCTGGCTCCGCTGATTATCGGTAAAAGTACACACTCGCCCAGGCAGTTGCGTGCCGCCTGCGAGGAGCGGCCTACATACGCTGCTCTGGGGCCGGTCTTTGCCACCGAGACGAAACCGACTGCTGAGGCGGTCGGCCTGGACTATGTCAGGCAGGCAGCAGGGATACTTGCCGATACCGGTATTTGTAATGTTGCTATAGGCGGTATAACTCTGGATAATGTCGAAGATGTTTTGAGAGCTGGTGCCAAAGCGATTGCGGTTTGTGCGGCTGTAACGAAAGCTGGTGACCCGGCAGCGGCCTGCCGGGCGCTGAAAGAGAAGATTAGAAACACAAGGTGATGTAGCAAACGTTATTGCTGCTACTGCAGAGAATATGCGCA